>JBDHGR010000494.1:0-5301 GCA_039589815.1 Gemmatimonadota bacterium
TGAACAAAGAGGCCCGCGAAAGGGCCATCGTACGCTGTCGTGAACGCGGAATCCTCATCCCCACCTTTGCCCAAATGCGGGAACCGGACCGAATCGATCCGGTCGTACGAAGCCAACTCTCCGGGGTGGGTATGCAAGACCTCGACCCCCTCAATCTTTTCCGGATTACCTGGCGAAACGATCCCGAGACAGGTGGTTTCGGCAATGTCAACACCGTGGAGTTTCCCTCGGAACTCACCGGGGTTTCAGCCCGAATCGTGGGGTTGGTCGGGAAACACTTTCCCACGGGGGCCCACAAAGTGGGCGCAGCCTTCGGCTGCCTGGTGCCTCGGTTGGTCACGGGGGAGTTCGATCCCAGCAAACACAGGGCGGTGTGGCCGTCTACCGGGAACTTTTGCCGGGGCGGAGCTTTCGACAGCGCGCTGCTGGGCTGTCATGCAGTGGCCATTCTCCCTGAGGAAATGAGCCGGGAGCGCTTCGAGTGGCTCGAGAAGATCGGGGCCGAGATCATCGCTACCCCGGGGTGCGAGAGCAACGTCAAAGAGATCTTCGACATGTGTTGGGAGATCCGGCGGACTCGACCCGAGGCCATTATCTTCAACCAATTCGATGAGTTCGGGAATTACCTCTGGCACTACGGGGTCACGGGACCGGCAGTCGAATCAGCCTTCGAACGGCTCGCTGGGACGGATGACCGCCTCTCTGCCTGGGTAGGTGCTACCGGGTCGGGGGGAACGTTGGCTGCGGGGGACTTTCTATCAAGGCGTTTTCCAGGCTCCCGGATCACAGCTGCAGAAGCCCTCCAATGCCCGACCTTGCTCATGTCCGGCTTCGGAGGGCACCGCATCGAGGGGATCGGCGACAAACATATCCCGTGGATTCACAACGTTCGGAACACCGATGTCGTAACGGCCATCGACGACGAGGCCACCATGCGGCTGTTGAGGCTGTTCAACGAGCCGGAAGGCCAGGAAACCCTGGTGGCCCGTGGAGTCCCGACTGGCAGCGTGGAGCTTCTCCCCCTCCTGGGAATCTCAGGCATCTGCAACCTTCTGGCCGCCATAAAAACCGCCCGCTACTACGAAATGGACGGGAGGGACATCCTGTTCACGTCACTCACCGACTCCGTGGAGCTGTACCGGACCCGCCTGGCGGAGTTGCGGAGGGAACGCGGGGAGTACACCGATCTCCAGGCTCAAGTAGACTTCGAGCGATTCCTGTTGGGTGCCACAACGGACAACATCCGTGAGCTCCGATACACCGACCGGAAAGCCATCCATAACCTGAAGTACTTCACCTGGGTCGAGCAGCAGGGGCGAACGGTAGAGGAGTTAAACGCCCTTTGGAGTCCGGATTTCTGGGACGATCTTGCCGCCCTCCTACCGGTGTGGGACGAGGCGATACAAGGCTTCAACGCCGACACCGGGGTGTTGGAGGCGATGCGAGCTGAAGGGGGCATGGGATGATCGATGGGGTCGGCTCCCTGGAGGGGGCAAACGCCTTCGAAGCCGCGAAGCGCCGGGAGGGGGAGATCGTTGGTTTCCTCAGGGAGATGATCGCCATCCCGGCCGAGAGCCGGCAGGAGGGGGAGCGCTGCGAGCGGGTGCGTCAGGAGTACGAGCGACTGGGTTTCCACGAGGTCTTTTTCGACCGGCTGGGGAACGTGGTCGCCCGCATCGGGGACGGTCCCTTCAAGATCCTCATGGACGGGCACATCGACTGCGTCGGGGTGGGTGATCCAGAGGCGTGGGCCTTCGATCCTTTCCAGGGAAAGCTGGAGAACCGGGAAGTGTGGGGTCGGGGCGCCGTCGATGAGCTCCCCGGCGTGGCCTGCATGGCTCACGGTGCCGCCATTGCCCTCCAGCAAAAACTTCCTTCAGAGGTCACCCTGTACCTGACCGCTTCGGTCATGGAGGAGGACTGTGACGGCTACTGCCTCCTCCATCTCATGGAGAAGGAGGGGATTCGCCCAGATGTCGTGGTCATCGGCGAACCCACCGACCTGGGGGTATACCGAGGACAGCGCGGTCGTGTGGAGGCCACCATCTCCGCCCGGGGCGTTTCATCCCACGCCGCCCACCCGGAAGAGGGGGTGAACGCACTTTATAAGCTGGCGCCAATCCTCCAGGACATCGAAACCCTCAACGGGCGGCTCCCGGCAGACGAGTTCCTGGGAAAGGGAACCATCGTCGCATCGCACCTCGAATGCACCTCGGCTTCCCTCAATGCCGTTCCCGCTGCGGCCAGCATTTTTCTCGACCGTAGGCTTACCGCAGGAGAGACGCCGGAGGGCGCCCTCTCCGAGATCCGCTCCCTCCCGAACATCGGGGATGCAGTAGTGGAGCTCATGGAATACGACGAGTTGAGCTGGCGTGGGGAGAGAGCCCGACAGGAAAAGTTCTTCCCGGCCTGGGTGATGCCTGAGGACCATCCTTTGGTGCAGGGCATGGCCCACGCGGTGGCTGCAGTCACCGGCGGCCCCCCCCGAATCTCTCGGTGGTCCTTCTCCACAAACGGGGTGGCAACCATGGGCCGGCACGGCATACCCACGGTGGGATTTGCCCCGGGTCGGGAGGAGTTAGCCCACACAACCGAGGAGCATGTCCGTGTAGATGACCTGGTGACGGCCACCGCGGCATTCAGCCTGGTGCCGAACGTTCTCTCGGCCCGAAAGGAAGAGTTATGTTCGAGGAGTATCTGAGGCCGGAGCTCAAGGGGCGGGACTTCATCACTACCCAGGAGTGGACCGTCCCCGAGCTGGAGGTGTTGTTCTCCCTTGCTTCAAAGCTGAAGACCCAGCGGGCCGCAGGCGTCTCCACCCCTCTCCTCTCGGAGAAGACGCTCTATATGATCTTCTTCGACCCTTCGACGCGAACCAGGACCTCCTTTGAAACCGGCATCACGCAGCTGGGCGGTCACGGAATCTACCTATCGCCCGACCGAATGCAGATCAGCCATGGCGAGAATGCAAAGGACACCGCCAACGTGTTGTCCAGATACGGTGAGGGAATTGCCATTCGGCACTGCACCCATAACGAGGGTAACGCGTATCTGAGGGAAGTGGCAGAGCACGCCAGCGTACCCCTCCTCAGCATGCAGTGCGATGTGTACCATCCTTGCCAGATCCTGGCGGATTATCTCACGATTCGGGAGCGTTTTGGGGAAACCAGGGGGTTGAAGCTGGGTATGGCCTGGACCAGCGCGCCCAACTATGTGCGCCCCCTCTCGGTTCCCCAGAGCCTGATCCTGATGATGCCCCGCTTCGGAATGGACGTGACGCTGGCCTATCCGCCCGAGTTCCGTCTCGATCCCGAGATCGAGGCACGGGCCCGAGAGAACGCGGAAGAGGCTGGAGCACGGTTCGAGGTATCCCACCGCTTCGAAGACGCTTTTGAAGATGCTGACGTAGTGGTACCCAAATCCTGGGGGCCCCTGGTACATACACAAGACCATGCCGAGGGCGTCGGCCTCATCGAAGCCTATCCGGACTGGCGATGCGACGGCGCGCGAATGGCCCTGGGCAAAGAAAACATGATCTACATGCACCCGCTCCCGGCGGACAGGGGACGGGAGGTCACATCAGAGGTGATCGACGGCCCACAGTCGGTGGTGTACGACGAAGCGGAAAACCGCCTCCACGTGCAGAAGGCTCTCATGGCCCTGGTGCGGAGCGGAACACCAGGAGGACCCGAAGATCCTGGTGTGCCCCGCCTGTTCGACACGCCAGGAACCGGGGCTCCCTACCAGAGGGGTCCTGGAAGTGGAGATGGAGGAGATTCCCGACGCGTGGCCTACCGTCGATCCGGGCAGCGCGGAGTTCCTTCGGGCCTTCCTTCCCCTGGGGCCGGATGGCACCATTCCTCCTCTTTCTGTGGGGAACACACCGCTCCTGCCGGCCCCGGAACTCCGTGCGGCCCTGGGAACTGCTCGTCTCTGGCTCAAGGACGACACCCGAAACCCAAGCGGTTCGACGAAAGACAGAGCTTCCCTCCTTACCGTCGCCAAGGCCATGGAGTACGGGTCTTCCACGGTGGCCGCCGCCTCCACGGGGAACGCCGCTACCGCTCTGGCGGCGGTTTCAGCGGCGGCAGGGATTCGGGCCGTGGTCTTTGTCCCCGCGTCGGCCCCCCGGGCCAAGCTCATCCAGATGCTGAGCTACGGCGCGGACGTCCTCCCCGTGGCCGGCACCTACGACCAGGCCTTCGAGCTCTGTCTCTCGGCGTGCGAAGAGTTCGGGTGGTACAACCGGAACACCGCCCTCAATCCGTTCACGGTGGAGGGAAAAAAGACCGCTGCCCTGGAAATCGCAGCCTCCATGGCACCCGAGGGACCCGACGTGGTGGTGGTTCCGACCGGGGACGGGGTCATCCTGGCGGGGCTTTTCAAAGGTTTCGCCGACCTTCTTCAGGGAGGCCTCCTGGCGAAGATGCCACGGCTTTTGGCGGTTCAACCCGAAGGGGCTGCGGCCATCGTACAGGGTTGGCGGGACGGGTCGACCGGGATTCAGCCTCTTCCCGGGGCGGCAAGCGTAGCCGACAGCCTTACCGTAGAAGCACCCCGAAACGCCATCTTGTGCCTCCGGCGGATCCGCGAATCAAGGGGTGGGGCCGTGGCGGTCTCGGATTCAGCTATCCTGGAGGCGATTCCCCTCCTTGCCCGCCACTCCGGGGTTTTCGCCGAACCGGCGGCAGCCGCTGCTCTTGCCGGCCTGCGGATCGGGCTTGAAGAGGGTCTTGTTGATGCAGACGACCGGACCGTGTTGTTGATTACCGGGCACGGATTGAAGGACATTCCGGCAGCCTCCCATAGTGTTCGTTTGTCGGATCCGATCGAGCCCCGTCTTGAAGCCGTTGCGGAGCGTCTGAAGATCTGACCCTCAGGCTGGCTCGTCAGTCCGAACCGGAGGTTCGACTATCCAGGGAGGGGAGGAGGAGGAACCGGCCGACCCGTTACTCCACTCCCAACTGCGCGCGCAGGTAAGCGAAAGCCAGGGCCATGGATTCGGCCCGTTGTTCTGGTGTCACGCCGGAGCCATGGCCGCCCTCCACATTCTCAAAGTAGAGGACCTCATGCCCCTGGCTCATCATCAGGGCTGCCATCTTCCGGGCATGACCTGGATGAACACGGTCGTCTCGGGTGGTGGTGAAGATGAAGGGCCGGGGGTAGTCCACATCTTCCCGGACGTTTTGGTACGGGGAATACCGGCTGATGTACTCCCATTCCTCGGGAATGTCCGGATCGCCGTATTCGGCCATCCAGCTGGCCCCAGCCAGGAGTAGGTGATAGCGCTTCATATCCAGG
>JBDHGR010000495.1:0-4066 GCA_039589815.1 Gemmatimonadota bacterium
GGGTACGTCTACTTTCACTATGCGAACATCGGTGTCGGTAAGGAGGACTATGCCGACCGAGCGGAGGAGTACGCCAGAAAGGCTCTGGACCTCAACCCACACTCGGCTTGGGCTCACTTAGTTCTGGGATGCGTCTTCCAAGCATTCCGTGGAAACCCGAGACAAGCATTCCATCACCTACGCTCCGGCCTCAAGATCAAACCCGATGACCCCCACTTGCTCTATTGGTTCACTATCGGCCAGTACCCGGTTGGAAAGTCTGATGAGTCCGAACCACTGGTCCGTCGCCTTCAGGAAGTCGATCCGTTGAGTCCGTACGCTCGCTGGCTCCCCGCAGGGGTGGACCTCGGGCTAGGGAAGATTGACCAGGCATCTGATTTCGCATGGCATCAACTGCCGCAGACCCCGCATTTCGACTTCTTCCATACCCTGGCACTTACGTATGCCGGGCGCGTTGATCAGGCACTCTCGCTGATTCACGAAAGAGCCCAAGAGGAATCGGACGACCTCTTCCTTCAAATGATGCGAGTGCTAGGGCGGGCCATCGGGGGAGAGCCGGAGCCTCTCAGTCATCTGCTGTCCGGGGAGAAATCAAAGACCATTCGGAGAGATCCGGTGTGGGCCTATTTCAGTGCTAGTTTTTGCGCTCTTGCCGGGCTGGAAGAGAGGGCAATGGAGTTGCTCTCCGTCGCGGTCGATCAGGGATTCCTCAACTATCCTCTTCTTGCTGAACACGATCCATTCCTTTCCAAGTTCCGTGGAGAACCCCTATACGAAGCACTCCTCGAGCGCGTGAAGCACGAGTGGGAATACTTCGAGGTCTAACCCGTGCCCTCTCCCTCCCTCGTCCAACGCCTGAAAGACCGGAAGCTCGGGCAGTGGGCTGTTGCGTATCTGGCCGGGGCGTGGGTGGTGGTAGAGATCGCAAGCTTCGTCGCCTCCACCTATGGCCTGGATAGGATCTTCGTGGACATGGCGGTGCTCCTGGCGGTTTCTGGGGGGGTCGCCTCAGCTATCATCTGGTGGTTCCACGGGAAGCCGGGGGTCCAGGAATTCATACGGAAGGAGAAGATTCTCCTTGGGGCGTTGGGTGTGTTGACTCTTGCGGGAGTGGTATTCTTGATGATGCCCCGAGACCCCTTCGGGGTCTTTCACAGGCTCGACGGCCAGCGGTTGGTACTCCAGTTTCCTTTGCCCCCTCCGGAGCTTTCGGATTCAATCGACCTTCGTTGGGGACCCCCTGAGGGGTCAGAACCGTTCCGGGAGGAGGGTATGGTAGCGGTTTCACCAGAGTACTTCAGGCTGGATATGCCCGGCGTCTCGGTTCGGGCTGAGGGTCACCCCGTCAAGTTTGAGTTTGCTCTTGACAGCGAAGCCGGTCTCCTGGCTTTCGCGCTGCCTGTTCTTCCCTCCGACGTTCTTTCCCTCCTGGAGCTTGGTCCTCAACACGACAGCGCGTTGGTCGAGACCGGCGGACTATCGATGCTCATCCAGCGACCCTTTACGCTGCTGGGAACCGAGGACTCCGTGACGGTAAGGGTTGAAGGGCGGTTCTCATTTTGACCTGGCTTTTTGGAATGAGCCCAAGGGGGACGGCCAGCGGTTCTCCTTCAATCAGTCTTCAAACAAGGTCCCCCCGCGACCATCCCCGCTTCCAGGCCCTGCTGGAGGGAACCGAAGGTTAGTTGAAGTTGAGAATTGGAGGACCTGCCATCCATGACAAAGACCGCCCGACTTGAACCAGTCCAGCCCGACCAACGCGTCGAGTTGATCGACATCCTCCGAGGATTCGCCCTAACGGGCGTGCTGCTCGTAAACATGATGAACTATGGTGGGCACTGGGATAAGTGGACGGGTTCCGTTGACACCGCGTTCCATGTGGTCGAGGTCTTTTTCTTTGAGCAGCGTTTCTGGCACCTCTTTTCGATTCTTTTCGGCCTTGGCTTCGCGATCCAGTTACTGAGGGCGGATGCCAAGGGCGTGAACCACGTCCCCGTATACCTCCGGCGACTCGCGATCTTGCTCGGCTTCGGCGCATCCAGCGCTATCCTCTGGGGCGTGGACATCCTTACCCCTTACGCCATCCTTGGCGTCTTGCTGCTGGCCGTGCGCCGATGGTCGCCGAAGGCCGTGCTTTTGCTTGCCCTGGTTGTTCAACTAGCGCCCGCGATCCAGGGGGCTAGCCAGCGGTACGTGCACGAGTACCGCATGCGCGACACAGAGTATGCAGCCGAGTATGAGCAAACTCGGGAACAGGAAGCAGTGGAGGCTCGGCGCAGGAACAAAGAGAGAAATGAAGTACTCGCAACAGGCTCGTTTACCGAAGTGGTTGCCCCGAGAGCGCGGGGTTACGTCAGGGGATTCAAAACCATCCTCTCGGGCTTCACACCTTCGTCCGAATCTTGGTGGGGTTTCTTCGCGATGTTCCTCTTCGGTCTCTACGCAGGGAAAAGGAGGATATTTTATGAGTATGCCAGGCACCGGCGCTTTGTGAGGACAGTTGGGTGGATCGGACTTCTCATCGGCACCGTTGGCATGAGTTTCACCGTTTGGGAATGGTTATTGGTCCGAGAGCCTGTGCAGTGGTCGATCCTGCAAGAAACGCTGTTCAACATCACCACGTTCCTCGGCTTCACTGGGATGACATTCTTCTACGCCTACGTCTTGTCAGAGTGGTGTCTCACCAAGCGGTTGAGGTTCCTCCAGCGGGGCTTCGCGGCTGTAGGCCGAACCGCCCTCAGTAACTACTTGATTCAGGCGATGGTGATGAACGTAGTCTTCATGGGTTGGGGGTTTGGATTTTTCGGCCAATTCGGCCCAGCCAAGACGATGTTTTTGAGCGTTCCGATCTACCTAATGTTGATGTTGGCCAGCCTGTGGTGGATTCGACGCTTCCGGTTTGGCCCATTCGAGTGGCTGTGGCGGACGCTCACCTATGGCCGACTCCAACCGATGTGGGTCTGATCTTCCGATCCAGCGACCTGACCGCTCCCATCCCCGCTTCCAGGCCCTGCTGGAGGTGTGATATGAAAGGGATCACGTCAAGTCGTTGAGGTGAATCCGCTGTGCTAATATTTTTTCCAAACCCCACGGTTGTTGACGGTTGCTGGCGGCGGAAGAAAGGCTCAAAAACTAGGACATACAGGCGGGAGGATCGTATGGAAGAATCATACATTGGAACGGTCACGCACTACTTCGCCAGGCCGATGGTCTGCGCCATCAAACTCGAAGACGAGTTGCGGACGGGTGAATTGGTCGCCTTCCGAGGCCACACGACGGACTTCCAGCAACAGGTCACATCGATTCAGATCGAGCACGCCCAAGTGGGAACGGCACGGAAGGGTCAGGAGGTGGGCGTGAAGGTCGATGATCGTGTCCGGAAGGGCGACAAGGTGTATCGCCTGGAGTAGCGCGAACGCAATGCTGGCGGTCTCGCCCGAGAGAGGTTTATCCCGGTGGTCTGATACCGCCTCCATCCCTCATCCGCGAGAGACCCTAAGCTCGCCAGCGATACACGGGTTTATCTTCCAGGTCCTCAACGAGTCCGACCGGCGTTGGTGCATGGCTCGGGGGTGAGCACAGATTCCCCCCTCCCCCCAGGCCGTTCTCACCCCACTTTGACGCTGTCGGGCATCCCTAGCCTGGTCATCGTGTTCAGGATCTCCGAGAGATCGGCTCCTCATGCGCTGGCCTAAAATGCTCTTGTATCGGAACACGGCGTTCTCTACCAGGCTCCGCCTGCTGTAGCCTGAGCTGGTGTACCACCCCTGCCGCCCGAGCTTTCGCATCGACCGGATGTTCCGGTTTCTTTCCCTCTGGCCGGGCGAACGAATCGAAGACGGTTGGGCGCCCCGGCCCGACGGGATGAGCACCCTTACCCGATGGCCGTCTCCTTTCCCTTGAACAGCCTCGTAGACCGCGCCCGCATCATAGGCGCCGTCAGCCATGACGGAGGCCACCCGATCATCGATTGGGTCCAATAGACCAGGCACCCGCGCACAGTCCGCCGGGCGTCGATGGGTCAGCTCGGCAGCAAGGACTTCGCCGGTGTCTGCATTGACCGCCA
>JBDHGR010000496.1:0-3661 GCA_039589815.1 Gemmatimonadota bacterium
TACCCATGGACTCGGCCCGAGCCGCCCACCTCTATGTGAGTGACCGATGGGAGGACCATCCCGTCCGGGACTATGCCTTGGATATGGAAAGAAAGAGGGTCACCGACAGCACCATGGCAGCAATAACCGAAGGGGTGGTGGATTACCAGAAGATTACCTACCGGAGCCGCATCGGGGACATGGACATCCCGGCATACGTATACCAGCCCCTGGAGAAGCGGGGGCCCGGAGGACATCCGGCCATGGTCTGGGTCCACGGAGGAGTCCACGGTAATTGGGGAACGGGCCTGTGGCCCTTCGTTCGGGAGGCAGTGGAGAGGGGCTACGTCATCATCGCCCCGGAATACCGGGGGAGTACCGGGTACGGTGAGGAGCACCATCGGGCCATCGACTATGGGGGCTACGAGGTGGACGACGTCATAACGGCCTATGATTGGCTAGTGGAGAACCTCCCCCACGTGGATCCGGACCGGGTGGGCATGATGGGGTGGAGCCACGGAGGCTTCATCACCATCCACTCCGTCACACGGGAGGATCACCCCTTTCAGGCCGGTGCGGCCATCGTTCCGGTGACCAACCTCATCTTCCGGTTGTCCTACAAGGGCCCGGGTTACCAGCGGAGCCACGCCACACAGAAGCGCCTCGAAGGGCTGCCCTTCGAGCAGCGGGAGGAGTTCATTGCCCGGTCCCCCTATTACCTGGTGGACAAGCTCGAAACGCCCCTCCTGGCTCACGTGGCCACCAACGATCAGGACGTGAACTTCGAAGAGGCATCCATGCTCATCTACAAGCTTCGCGACCTGAAGCCACTCCTGTCGGAGACCCGGATTTACGTGGATCCGGCACCTTGGGGTGGAAGCGTGGGGCATTCCTTCAGCCGTAGGGTGGACCGGGAGACGCGGGAAAGGGTGGATTCACCCTCGCAGATCGATTCCTGGAACCGGACCTGGACCTTCTTCGATTGGCACCTGCGGCCGTATGAGACGGAGCCTACGCCTCGGGTTCATTCGGTGCGGTAAGGCCCGTGGGCAACGAGACGGCGCAATTTCTCCAGCGAGGGAAAGGACGGGGCTGCCGGAGCGGCCCCGCTCCTCAACTTGCTGAATACACCACCTCTCCCCCGACGGTGGCCAGGAGGATCCGGCCCTCCAGACGCCAGGGGCCCCGCTGCTGAACCGCCAAGAAACACGCCCAAGCATATAGACCTGCATGTAGGCCCCCTCGCCATGATTCGGCCAAGGGGCCTCTCCAGGTACACCACATGATAATTGAAGAATAAAACCAGCCGGATTCGGACCTGCGACCCTGGCAAGCCACCGGATGAGGACTGTCTGGCGACCGCATCACCGGAGTCGGGTGGTCAACTCGATGACGCCTCCGCCGTATCCCGTCCCGTAGAGGGTGGTAGCGTCCCGTCCCGGGATGAACCGAATGCTCTCCACATCCTGGACGGTGATCCGTCTGAGGTCGTCAAGCTCACCAAAGCGTGCCCGATCCACCACGACGATGGGCAGGAGGGGGGGGGATCCGATGGATATGTTCCCCCTCGGTTGGAGCCAGCGGGGGCGAAGGATTCGAATGGCCTCGAAGGCGGAGAGATTGGACATCGTCTCAAGCTCCTCCCGGGAAATGAGCTCGCTTCTCGGCTCCGTGGTCCTGGACTGGGGACCAGGATCCGACCCCGAGGCGCAAGCCGACAGTAGGAGGGCCACAGCAAAGAGTGAGATGGGCAGAATGCGCATGAATCGATAATCGCTGGAAGTGAGAGTGCAAAGTGGGGACCGACGTTGTTCACCGGCGATGGGAACCTTCACCGGCCTGACAGGATCGGTGCCCTGGTGCTGTGGTTTATCTCGTGCAGATCTGGTCTACCTCGTGTAGATGAGGATCACGCCGCTGGCACCGTCGCTCCCGTACAGGGCGGTCGCCGCCGAGCCCCGGAGGACTTCGATTCTGGCGACGTCCTGGGGGGTCATCGTGTCCAGGAAGCTGATGACCTGACGCGCTTCGCCAGGGGAGGCCCGGTTGATCCGGCCCAACCGAATGCCATCCAAGAAGACGAGGGGTTCCTGGTTGCCCAGGCTGTTGATTCCCCTCAGGCGCAGGGTCTTTCCCGCGCCCGCCTGCCCCCCCCCGAAGAGCACCTGCAAGCCCGCGATCTGCCCCTGGAGGGCCGTGCCGAGGCCTACCCCGGCCTGCTTGTCGAGTTCCTCCCCCTGGATTGAGGCCAGGCTGTTTCCGACTTCCCGGCGCTTCGCGCCTCCGAGGGTGCTGGCCACCACAAGCTCATCCAATTCAACCACCGAGGCTTGAAGCGCGAAGTCCACTACCGCCCCTCCACCGGCAAACATTTCCACTTGCTTCGTGATGGGGGAATACCCGACTGCTGTTGCCGAGATCCCATGATTTCCCGCAGGCACGCCGGGAATCAGGTACCAGCCTTGCGCGGGCGTGACCGAGTGCAGGGACGTACCGATGACGGAGACCTGCGCCGAGGAAATGGGCTCACCGGTGGCTGCGCTGACAACACGCCCAACGAGCGTTCCGGTACCCTGAGCGCCCCCGCACTCTACCCCGCCGACCAGAAACCGCCCGGCCGCAGCCACTGTAAAAGTGGTTCTAGAAGCCCACCTCGCGAGGCCGATCCTGCCCCTTCTTGGGCCGCGCTCGGATCTTCTCGTCTTGATCATCTCCATCGTTACTTCGCCGCCATTCCTGCCACCGCTCCATCAGCCCTTGACCATGGCCCAGCCCCTCCAGCATGACACCGATCCGAAGTCGGATACCCCGAGGTCACCCGGGTGGTCCCTTGTCCAAAGAGTTGAGGTAAAACCCGCAACGGTCTCGAAGAGGGGAGAGCAGTGCAAAGGGATAGCAACCATACGACCTAAATCGGTGGCGGCCTCGACTTCACCGCGGCGGGAAAGGCGGGGGCGGCCATTAGCATGGCCGCCCCCGGGTTTCCTAACAGTCCTGAACCCTCATCAGCCTGAACACCCGGGCCACTCGAGGAGGTTGACGTTGGTGACGCACTCGTCGGACGTCGGGGGCACGCAGTGCCCCCGGGGATTGATCCCGGGATTGAGCTCGAGGATGGTGCCTCCACGGAGGAAGTCGTCGTCCCACCTGTAGAGGTCCCAGAGCCTCCGCCCTTCAAGCCAGAGTGTGAGCATCCGTTCGTGATTCAGGTGCGTCCAGGCTTCGTCCGCGCTAGCGGCGGTAAGAGGATCCACCCCCACGAACGACCGCACCTCGTTGATTTTGTCCATCGTTCCGGTCACGTCACCGGCCAGCAGGGCGGCTTCCGCCTCGATCAGCCTCATCTCGGTACCCTTAACGACTGGAATGTTGCTCCCCCGCTCGGGGTACTTCTCCTGCCGGTAGTGGGGGGTTTCTCCGTCACCCCCGATCTGGAACTGGCAAGTCCCCGCCACCGCAAAGCAGTCGGTCCAGACCGCCCGGGGATCCTGCGGATCCAGCGACCCCACGTACGTGGCG
Organism: Gemmatimonadota bacterium; assembly: GCA_039589815.1. Classification (GTDB taxonomy): domain Bacteria; phylum Gemmatimonadota; class Gemmatimonadetes; order Longimicrobiales; family Gaopeijiaceae; genus JABDNZ01. The sequence continues at coordinate 3,499 of JBDHGR010000496.1, forward strand.
TAGGCCGACATCTCGGGGCGGTTGAAGGTCTCTTGATAGATGACGTTGTTCTCCCGGCCGGAGTTATCGGAGAAGATAGCTTCGTATACGAAGTCCGTGGGTACCTCGGCCGCATCGGCCACCGCCCCGGCCCAGTCATCGAGCCCCACCTTCGCCTGGGCCC
>JBDHGR010000497.1:0-3650 GCA_039589815.1 Gemmatimonadota bacterium
ATCTTCCTCGGAGACAAAGAGGACCGGCCCCCACCGATTCGCCCTGAACTTTCCGAAGGCCGGCAGGGCGTTGATGTTGCTGCCGGCCACGTGGAGGGACGCGCTGGACTTCCCTGCCCCGCCATCGGAGGCCCAGACGTTCAAGTCAGCATCCAAGAGGAGACCCTCAAGGTGGTTCCGGGGGGGTTCGACGTCTTCGGCATCGAGAAGCCGCGTGGTTTCCGGCAAACCCTCCTCACTTTGGACCTCGCCGTTAAGGGCAACGGCGACCTTTTCCCTGGCCTTTTTGGGTAACCGGGCAAAGTTGGATCCGTAAGCATCGCACGTTTCCTGCGTCCAGTTCGGGTTTGCATCCTCGAAAACCCTGGAAATGATCTCTTTCGGTTCATCACTCACTGGTTTGTTGTCCTCTCCAACCAGAGGTCGGGGCCTGCCCGGCAGAATTGGGTTGGCAACTCTGGCGTTGGCTGGACGCGCCGCCACAGGAACTGGCCCGGGCGCGGCCCCGATGTTCTAGTCCACTTCGTTCACCTCTTTGGCCTTCTTTACCGCCGGCGCCGGTGCGCCCACGACTTCGGCCAAGTACTGGATTCGTTGGATCAGGTGCCGGACATCGCCGCGAATCATCAGGGCGATGCTATGGGCGTGGCCGTCTACGTGACCGACAACCACGTCCACGGCCTGAAACAGTGTGCAACTCGCCTCCAGAGCCCTCAGCGCCTCCCGGTGGGCGTCGTCGCTCATGCTTCCACCATCCCCGGGAGGCCAGGGGGCATTCCCAGGATCTCCCTGAAGTAGCTATGGGCGTCGTACCTCTGGGTTGGGGTGAGACTGGGCATGAGCTTCTGGAGTTCGGTTCGGACATGGGCTTTGGCGCGTTCGGCGCCGGGGCACGGCTCACCCCGTTCGGCCATGTACTCCTCCGTGGCGATGGCGTCTTCCCATCGGTCCATTAAGTCGACGAGTCGTTTCTCTGACGTTGAGGCTCTCATGCAGCATCCTCCTGGGAGTGGATGTTCAGAAGGGCGGTAAGGTGCTTCTGGGCCCGCTCAAGGTCCCGGCCGGCTCCGATTCCGATGCCCTTTTGCCAGTGGCCAATCAACTTGAGATCCTTCACCAGGGCCCGGGCGTCCCTGATAGCCTTAACGGCTGCATCCAACCGTTCCTGGTTGGTCATTGGTCCATGATCTCTGGTTGGAGGATCCGACTGCAGGTACTCAGAACACTGAGCCTGACCAATTCGGAGATGCTGATGCCCCGACGTTTGGCTGCCAAAATGACCAACTGTTTTTCGCCTTCCCGAAGGCGGGCATCAACCCGCTCGATCCTGGGTGGTGCAATGCGTTCCATCTCAACTCCTTGCCTCCCTAAACGCGAAAAAGCCCGGAGCGCCTAGCGCCTCCGAGCCAGTAAAAAATTCTCTTTGTTGTACCTGCGTCCGCGACCCCCCACGCCCGTCCTCCAGCGCGATTCCTGGCGGTCACGATGCCCTCAGTCTATGGAAGACGGCGGGAGTGATCAGCCCGCCTCCAGACTCCGGAGCATACTATATATTAACAGATCGCTATATCCTTATCAAGGGGCTTACCCGCCAGATGTGGTACGCGTCTCGTGTCCATGTCTCATACGTAAAGGAATAGGTCCGAGATGGTCAACGCCACACCACTTCCGTGGCGTATTCACTGGTTCGTGCGACGTTGCACGAACCGAACTTTCCCGAACCACCCTGGTCCCGTTCAAGCTGGGCCAGGTGGACGGCCAATGCGTTGCCCGACGAAACAACATGGGGAACGAAGGTGGGTAGACGCGGTTGGCTTCACGGTACGGGTGAGAAAGAGGACTAGTCCTCCAACATCAACCTGGAGTCGTCCCCTTCGGTGAGCTTGGCCTCGGCCTGCCGTGCCAGTGCAACGGACACAGATGCGAATCCGGCTCCAATAAGCCCATTGAAGACAAGGACAGGCAGATAGAAGGTCAGCACCTGGCCGAACTGGCTTTCCCCGGCACCGATCTTGAGAGCCATGGCGAAAAGCATCAATGCCATCCCACCGATACCACCCCACAGAGCGACCCTCCTGAGCGACAACTGGTCAAGGGTCTTGCGGCGTTCCGCGATGCTGAGTATCACGGCGAAGGAGATTCCCGCAGTAAACCCGATACTCATCCCCATGAGTGCCGCTTCAGCGAGGTTGCTGGGAGGGGGCCCGAGGATAGCCCCAAGCCCCACAAAAGCAGCAGCCCATCCGACTGCCCAGGTGAGCCCTGTTCCGATGATGCCTCGTATGAGCCGGAGGAACCCTCTCATTTCGATTCGAGTTCTTCGGCCAACGCGAGTAGTTCCCCCGCCCGGGCTCGAGCCAGCCTCGCTAGACATGTTTCCCAATTCCCCGGGGGGCTCCGGTATCCGCCGTTCTTTTTCATCCGTGCTCGCCGGATGGTGTTATCCGACACGTCACACGCCTGAGCAATGTCGGAGAGGGTGATGCATGAGCTGGTCGCCCGGTCCGTCGCTGTCTTAAAAACCATGGTAGCAAATCCGTTGACATTCACATGGGTGTCAACTATTATGCTACCGGGCGGGGTATTGGTCAACAAACCCCTGGGGCGGCTTCGAGGAGAGGCGTAGGTTAGAGGCGAGGAGGTAGAGATGGGAAAGCATGGACTCGGCAGTATCCGACCTCACCATACCGGCGGGTATCAGGCCCGGGTGTCGGTTGGCGGCAAGAAGGAAAGCAAGATTCTGCCAACCAAAAAGGAAGCCCAAGACTGGGCCAAGAAGAAGGTCCAGGACCTGGAGGAGCGGGACCGGAAGGGGCTGCCTGATGCTATCCGGTTCTCCCAACTCCTGACCGACTTCGAGGCCGCGAAGTTCCCGCACCTGTCGGCCAACACCCAAAAGACCTACCGAATCTCGATGGCCGCCTTCCGCACCTTTTTTGTCAGGGACCGGAAGGACCCGAAGGTTGATGAGATTCGGAAACGTGACATCAACGCCTACCTCCGCTGGCGCCGGATCCATAAGCCGGATGGCTCGACCGGGGCCGTGGGAGCCCGGACCCTCCGAAAGGACCGGGCCACCCTTCACGCCGTCTTCGCTTATTCGGTAGATGAGGAGTACATCGAAACCAATCCCGTCACCAAGGCGGACCAGCCACGGGGCGATGCCAGGGAACCGCTCATCCTAGATCCTGGACAATATGAGGACCTCCTGACGGCCTGTAAGGATCGCCCCATGCTCCAACTCTATGTGTTGGTGTTGGGCGAGACGGGGCTCAGGTGTGACTCAGAGGCGCTCTGGTTGAGGTGGCAGGATGCGGACTTCGAGACGGGACTCCTCACAGTGGAAACCGTCAGGAAGGGCCGCAGGACCAAATCAGGGAAGTCCCGCCGGGTGCCCATGACTTCGCGCCTTGTGGAGGCCATACGGGACCACGCTGCCCGTTTCCGCATGGCCACCTACCACGGCAAAAGGTCGGAATGGGTCTTCCATCACATGACCGACCGGCGCCGGGCAACGGCTGGGGAACGTATCGGTTCCATGCGCCGGGGATTCGACGCTGCCGTGAAGCGGGCAGGATTGCCCCCTGACCTCAACCAGCACGACTTGAGACACCGCCGCGTTACGACCTGGCTCCGAGAGGGGCACCCCG
>JBDHGR010000498.1:0-3621 GCA_039589815.1 Gemmatimonadota bacterium
CACCTTCAGGCCCATCGCACGCCTTCTCACGACCCCGGCCGCCCTTCTTTTCCTCGCAAAACACCGCATCCAAGTGCTATTTATGGATGGGATCTAGTCTAAGGCCGGTGGAAGCTCGAGCCTAGGGGGGAAGGCCTCAAACCCCCATCCGGGCAACCCTTTCACAACCAGATTTGATCTAATCCGTTGACCCGAGAAGGGTGGGAAATGACGGAAGCTCAGCTGATCCGACATGCGTGTGAGGGAGATGGACTGGCGGTCCGGACCCTTTACGAAAGGTATGCACCCAGGGTGTATGCCGTGGTGCGCCGCATCGCTGGTGAGGATGACCTCGCCCAGGATTACGCACAGGAGGCTTGGATTCGGGCCATTCGGGCCCTCCCGACGTTTCGGGGGGATGCCCGGTTCTCTACCTGGCTCCACCGAATCGCCGTCAATTCAGCCCTTCAAGCGCTCAGGAAGAACGATACCAGAACGAAGAGGGAGGCGCCCATGCCGGAGGCTGTGCCGGTCAACCCCGCTGAAGAGGACGTCCTTTTGGGCGACCTCCTGGAGAGGGCCATGGATCGGCTGCCTGACGGAATGAGGCAGGTCTTAATCCTCCATGACGTGGAAGGGTACACCCACGAGGAGATCGGCGAGTTTCTCGGAGTGACGTCCGGAACGTCGAAATCCCAGTTGTTCAAAGCCCGGGCGAAAATGAGGGATTTGCTCCGCCCCCGAAAAGACAACGGAGCTGAGGGTGACAAAGGAGTAGAAGCATGGGGCATCTGAGCATTGAGGGCCTGGCCCGACTCGTCAGCGAAGCACCGACTCCAGAGGAACAGCAACACCTGGATGAGTGCTCCGCCTGCGGAGCCGAGCTCAAGGCCATGACTGAACAGACGGAGGCCATCGGGTCCCTTCCAGATCTACGGCCACCCCCAGGGGATTGGGAGGCTCTGGACGCCCGCCTTGTGAGCGAGGGTTTGATCCGGTCCAGCGGCTTGGCCCGGCACGCGTCCCGCTGGCGGTCTTCCGGGTGGCTTCAGGCTGCGGCGGCTCTGGTGCTCTTCCTGGGTGGGACCGCCTTGGGATCTGGGGGTTTGGCGTCGAACCGGACCAATGACCTGGCCCAAAATGACGCTCCTGGCGGTTTGGAGCTCATCCCGGTTGGGACTCGTGCGCAGCCCATTTCGAACCTGACCGAAGCGGTCGACGCCGTAAACCTGGCTGAGCGGCAGTACATGGACGCCCTTCTCCAGTACAGACAGTTGTTGGACTCCCAGGGGGACCCCACCTATGTGGGGGACCCCACCGTCCGGTTTGCGGCCCTTGAAGCCATCGTCGCCGCCGGGAGGGCTGCCGTACAACAGGCCCCGGCAGATCCGTATCTGAATGGTGTTTTGGTAGGTGCCCTGGCCGAACGCCAGGCCCTCATTCACCGGGCATCTCTTACATCAGGCGAAAATGTCTTTTGATGGGAATGAGCAGGAAATCGAGGTGTGAGTCGATGAAACTGAAACGTCTAATCCCGGCCCTCCTACTTGGAGCCCTGGCACTCCCTGTAGCCACACAGGCCCAGGAGATGGCATGGACCGTCCAGGAACCCTCCAGAGGTTGGATCGGCTTCTATTATGATTACGCCAAGGCCACGGTGGAGGGTGAGAGCAAAACAGTAGTTGTGGTCACGGAGGTCGTGGAAGGAAGCCCCGCCTCATTGGCAGAGCTCGAGGTAGGGGACATTCTCACTCATCTCGATGGCCAACCCGTCTCCCTGAGGGTGTTCGAGTCCCTGTCCCAGAGCCTGGGACCCGGGGACCTGGTGCGGCTGACGGTAAGCCGGGAGGGACAGCCCGAGGAGATCGTTGTGGAAGCCGTCCGGACCCCGCCCCGGGTCGTCGTGGCGCCCAATGCCGATGAGATGGTGATCCACCTGGAAACCCTCAGCGGGAATATCATCAGGAACCTGGACTCGATCCGACTCAGCATCGAAGGGGTGCACGTGAACACCGCCCCCGGGGAAATGAGCCTTCAACTCCTCAGGGTTCCTTCACCTACGGAGGAGGAGGGGGAGTTCGGTTTCAGCTTCCACATAAGGGAGGCTTTCCTCGATTCGCTCGTTTTTGGGCCGGACCTGCTTTTCACGGCGCCGGAACTGGCCATGCCTTTCCCAGCCATGCTGGTGGACTCGGAGGCCACAGCAGCTCTCAAGGAAGAACTGGCCCGTGTTCGGAAGGAACTGACCGGGGTTCGGCGTGAAGAACAGTCGCGGCAGCGGGCGTTGGCGGCAGCAGGGGTTGGGCCCATCGAGGAGATCCTCCAGCGAGACGAGCGCATCAAGCAGCTTCGGGAAACGGAAGGCCAACTCCAGTCCGAGCAAAGAGACCTGATCTATCGCCTCCGTGAGGTGAGCGAGAACGAGCTCCAACGGCAATGGATGGAGATGCAGAGCCGAAGCGAAGAAGCCTTCTTTCAAGCACAGCGGGCACAGGTCGAAGCCCTGAGAGCCGCCCGGAGGGACCAGGAGGAGATGGACCGAGGGGCCCGGACGATCTACGAGTATGCCAGGGACCTGGAAGCAGACACCGGGGAACGGTTCAGGTCTCCGGTGATCATTGGCCAGACCATCATACTCGGGGCACAACTGGCGCCTCTCAACCCCGACCTGGCCGAGGTGTTTTCTGTGGATGAGGGTGTGTTCGTGGTGGGGGTCATGGAAGGCACACCAGCCTCCGACGCCGGACTTCAGGGTGGGGACGTCATCGTCATGGTTGGCGGGGAAGAGGTGACCTCCCTGTCGGACTTCCGTTTCAGCCTGGGGGCTTTTGAGGGACCTCTGCAAATCAGACTCGTTCGGAAGGGCAGCCCCGTGGAGATCCAGATCCGGAGGTAAGCACCGAATCCCCCATCCGGGAGACACCCGTCGGGTTTTGGCCTGGAGGGAATAGAGGAGCCCCCACCTCTTCAGGTGGGGGCTTTTTCAGACCGGGTATCCAACCGGGGAGCCCTGCCCAGCTCCCGCCAGCGTCCGGCCTTCTCCTAGCTTTCTCTATTCGTAACGCAATGCCACGATGGGATCCAACCGGGCTGCACGCCTGGCAGGCCAGATCCCAAAGAAGAGCCCGATGGCCGCGGAGAACCCAAGGGCCATCAAAACGGCGTCCCAGGCCACGGCGGTGGTTTGCCCGCCCATATTCCCAAGAAGGTAGGCTCCACCCCATCCGACCCCCACCCCGAACAGGCCGCCCAACAGGCAAAGGGCGAGAGATTCCACCAGGAACTGAAATAGGATATTGGCCCGGGTGGCACCCATTGCTTTTCGAACTCCGATCTCCCGGGTCCGCTCAGTGACGCTCACCAACATGATGTTCATGATCCCGATACCACCCACCAGGAGGCTCACTGCCCCAATACCGGCCAAGAGAAACGTAAAGGTCTGGGCCGTCTCCTCGAAGGTCTCCAGAAGGTCCGCCCAGTTCCGGATGTCGAAATCAGCTTCCTCCCCGGGAAGAATCTGGTGTTCCCGCCGGAGGATCCGATCGATTTCCGCGTAGCCCCGATCCGTAAACTTCTGGATTTCAGCGGGCCGGGTTTCACCGCCGGTTTGGATCTGCACAGAGACAGCGCCGAGATAGTCTC
>JBDHGR010000499.1:0-4457 GCA_039589815.1 Gemmatimonadota bacterium
AGAATGGCCTGACCTGTGGACTGGCGTGTGCGCTGCCGTTTGCTCTAGCCTGCGGGCCACCGGCGCAGGACCAAGCGAGCCAAGCCGGCCAGGCTCACTCGGACCTCGAGTTCGAGATCTACATCTCTCCGGAGCAGGACACCGGACCCCTGGACGGACGGGTCATCCTCCTCGTCTCCACCAGCGACCAGCCGGAACCTCGGTTCCAGAGCCTCAGGAGTCCGAACCCGCCGCAGGTTTTTGGGAGCGACGTTGACGCTCTTGGGCCAGGGGAAAGCACGAGGATCGGCATTGGCACCCGCGGATACCCGCTCGAGACCATCACCGAGATTCCGCCCGGCGACTACTTTGTGCAGGCGGTCTTCAACGTCTATACAACATTTCAGCGGGCAGACGGGCACACCATCAAAGCCCACATGGACCAGTGGGAGGGCCAGCAGTGGAATCGATCTCCCGGGAACCTCGTCAGCCAGGTCGAACGCGTGAGAATCGATCCCGGCAGGGCAGACATCATCAGCCTCACTTTAGATGAGCGTATTCCGCCCCTTGAGCCACCTGAGGACACCGACTACGTCAAACACATCAAGTTCCGAAGTGACATCCTGAGCGAGTGGTGGGGGCATGACATGGACCTGGGGGCCGTCGTGGTCCTCCCGGGCGGCTTCGAGGAACACCCCGATGCCCGATACCCGGTGGTGTACTGGCACGGCCACTTCCCCGCCACCTTCCGGGGCTTCAGGGAGACACCCCCTGAGGAAGGACTGACCGGCCAGAACAGGGCCAGGGCCGAAAGCCAATACCGGTTCTTCCAGGAGTGGGTTTCGGGACGCTTAGGGCGTTTCCTCCTGGTCTTCATGCAGCATCCCACACCCTTCTACGACGACTCCTATGCCGTCAACTCGGAGAACAACGGACCCTACGGGGACGCCCTCACCCAGGAGCTCATGCCCAGGGTGGAATCCCAATTTCGAGGCATCGGAGAGCCCTGGGCCCGAACCCTCTCGGGCGGCTCGACGGGGGGCTGCGAATCCCTGGCCTGGCAGGTCTTCTATCCGGATATGTTCAACGGCACCTGGACCTTCTGTCCCGATCCCGTGGACTTCCGCTACTTCCAGCTGGTGAACATCTACGAAGATGCCAACGCCTTTTATCCCGGCGATGGTCTGAACCCCTGGAAGAAAACCCCGGTCCGGCCGTGGATGAGAGGTGTGGACGACCAGGTTTTCATGGACCAGCGTGACGCCAGCCACCTGGAAGCGGTCCTGGGGTCAAGGGGTCGCTCGGGAGACCAAATGGACATCTTCATGTCCGTTTACGGGCCTGTGGGGGAGGACGGTTACCCCGACCTCCTCTACGACAAGTGGACCGGGGAGATCGATCCCGAGGTGGCCGAGTACTGGCGGGAGAACTACGACCTGCGGCACATCCTGGAACGGGATTGGGCGACCTTGGGACCCAGCCTGGTGGGGAAGATCCACATCTACATGGGGACCATGGACACCTACTTCCTTGATGAAGCCACCAGGCTCCTGGAGGAATTCCTGGAGGGAACCACGGACCCGTACTACGAAGGGTCTTTTGAATGGGGCGAGCGGGCACCCCACTGTTATAGCGGGGCAGCTGAATTTCCAGGGCAGACGTCGTATGAACGAGTTCTCCCGCTCATGATGAATCGGATCCTGACAACCGCTCCGCCGGGGGCGGATGTCGCGAGCTGGAGGTATTGAGGTTCTTCTAGCCCTTCGTGAAGAGCAAAACGGCATTTTGCCCGCCAAAGCCGAATGAGTTTGATATGGCCGCGTCGATCTTGAGCTTGCGGCTCTCATTGGGCACCACGTCCAGGTCGCATCGTGGATCCTTGGTGTGGTAGTTGATGGTGGGCGGTGCGATCTGGTGGAACACACTCAGAACGGTAGCGGCCGCCTCGATGGCGCCAGCGGCTCCCAACGTGTGCCCGATCATCGATTTGTTCGAGCTCACAGGGACCTTTCGGTCGCCGAATACTCTTCGGATCACGGTGGTTTCCGTGGCGTCGTTGACTTTGGTGGATGTGCCGTGGGCGTTGATGTAATCAACGTCAGTAGGGTTCAGTCCAGCATCTCTCAAGGCGTCCTCGATGGCCGCCGCCGCCCATTCACCATTCGGTTCCGGCAACGCGATATTGAAGGCATCGGATGTCATTCCGTATCCTTTGAGCACTGCCAGAACTTGGGCATCCCGTCGCCGCGCGTGTTCCAAGGTCTCGAGTACCAAAACCCCGGCCCCTTCTCCGATAACAAACCCGTCTCGGTCCGCGTCAAAGGGTCGACTGGCCTCCTGGGGCTCATGGTTCCGCTTGGACAACACCCGCATGCTCGCATAACTGTCGACCACCAAAGGGGTAATGGTCGATTCCGCCCCACCGGCCAGAACCACATCTGCCCGTCCTTCTCTGAGTAACCCCATGGCCGTTCCGATGGCCGAAGCGCCTGTGGCGCAGGCGGTTGAGACGCCGAGGTTGGGGCCGTGGATCCCCAGCACAATGGCAGCGTTGCAGGCGGGCATGTTGGGAATCATCCTGGGCACGGTCAGGGGATTAACGAAACCCGGGCCCTTTTCTTTGAATTTGGCGTACAGTTCTTCCCCGTCATCGTGATCCCCTGCCGCGGATCCAATCACACACCCTACCCGTAGGCTGTTTTCGTCTTCCAGGTTCAGGCCGGCGTCTTTGACCGCCTCAACGGCCGCACACGAGGCCAACTGGGACACCCTGGCCATCCTGCGAATCTGAGTGCGCGAGAGGTAGCCCTCGGGTCTGAACGACGTGACCTCCGAGGCCATTTGACTCTTATGCCTGCTGGCATCGAACGCTTGTATGCTTTTGATGCCCGATGTACCGGATTCCAGCGCCTCCCAAAAAGTGGTTCGAGTGGATCCGATGGAGGAAAAAACCCCAAGGCCGGTGACGACAACCTCTCTTCTCTCTGACATCTGATTCTCCACACACACGGACCCTGCCGATCCTCCACATTCCATAAGACCCCTGGACTTTCTACCCCTTGTTCCTCCCGGCCGCTGGTGGACCCTGGAGCGCGGGAAGCGGTACGGGGGGACCTATGCACGACTCCCCAGGAGCTCGTCGATCTCTTCCCGAGTCGGTGCGGAGGGCTGCGCACCCAGCTTGGTTACTGATAGGGCCGCGGCAGCGCAGGCGAACCGCGCCGCATCGGCAAGGGGTCTCCGGTCGGCCAGGGCTACCGCCAGGGCACCGTTGAATACGTCACCCGCACCCGTGGTATCCAGGGCCTCTACCTGGAAACCGTCCACCAGTTCCCGGTGGTCCGCGTCGAGAATGAATGCCCCCCGGGACCCAAGTGTGATCAGGACCGCATCGAGGCCCTTTTCGAATAGGACCGAGGCCGCGGCCTCGGCCTCGCTCCCGCGGGAGACCTCGAGCCCCGTCAGGAGCTCCGCCTCGGTCTCGTTCGGCGTAAGTACGGAGATGTGCCGAAGGATCTCCTCACCGAGGGGTTGAGCTGGAGCGGGATTCAGGATTACCCGCACATTCTGCTCATGAGCCAACTCCGCCGCTGCCTGCACCGTCTCCAAAGGGGTTTCCAGCTGCATCACCAGTACGTCGGCATGGTCCGTCGAGCCGCCGACACATCCAGGGGTGTGAGCCGTGCGTTGGCCCCTGATGCCACCGCGATGCTGTTCTCACCGCGCTCGTCGACGAAGATCAACGCTACGCCCGAGGGCGCGTCCGAGTCCTGGAGGACGTGATTGACGTCGAGTTCGTCTTTGACGAATCCTTCCACGGCCTGGCGGCCGAACATGTCATCACCCACCCGTGCGACGAACGATACCTCTCCCCCCGCCCGAGCTGCCGCCACTGCCTGGTTTGCGCCCTTGCCACCTGCAGCAGTGGAGAACTCACCTCCGAGCACCGTCTCGCCTGGCTTCGGGAGCCGACGGACCTTGATGATCATGTCGGTATTGGAGCTGCCCACCACGACGATTCTGCTACCCATCTCTGCTACCCCCTCCCTGCAATGGGTGGGTTGTCAGGTACCAGCGTAGACGATCAGGCCTAATCCGACTATGTAGAATCCGAACATCAGTGCAAGCAACCTGCCGGTGCCCTTGGGCGCGTCCTTGAACTCTTTCCAGATGAACACGCCCCAGAGGGCTGCGATCATGGTAGCTCCCTGCCCCAACCCATATGAGATCGAGGGACCGGCGGCGCCGGATGCGATGATGCTGAACGACATGCCGACATTCCAGATGATCCCTCCGAGGATGCCCACCAGGTGGAGCCTGGCGTTCCCTTTGGTGAAGTAGTCGCGGTACGGTACTGGATCGCCCACGAAAGGCTTCCTCATCACCATGGAGTTCCAGACGAGATTGCTGAGAAGGAGTCCCACCGAGAAGAAAAACACAGCCGTGTATGGGGTGAGCTTCCCCGGTTCAGGATTGAC
>JBDHGR010000500.1:0-3605 GCA_039589815.1 Gemmatimonadota bacterium
CATGATGGCGAACACAGCCTCTTGCCCCTGAAAACCAGATGGCACCACCTGGCTCTCCCATGCGATGGAGCGCGCCCGATCTTCTGAACGAACCAGGAGTGAGGTCCCCACCGACGGAACGGGGGAGTGGTAGCTCAGGACTTCGCCTTCGAGATCTCTGGCGTAGCCGGAGAGAAACGGAGATGGAAGAAGGACCCGTAGGGCTCCGGAACCAGATCCCCACCCCTCGGATTCGGCGCCGGGGCCGGGGGAAGTACATGCAGTGAGGACCAGGATGAGGCCGACTGCCCTTCCCCTCATCGTTCCACTCCCTCTGCATCGCCCCAAAAGCGAAGCTCGATCTTGAGATGACCCTCTCCCTCCGGACCGTCCGCATCGAGCATCAGCCTGTGCGCACCCGGGCCCACCTGCAGAGCCGCTTCAACCACCGGAACCTTGCGCAGGGTGCGCCATTGGGGCGAGTAGACCGTTGCCGACTCCCCACCGTCATAGACCAGAATCTCCCCATCCCGAACCCGGACCGGAAGACCCAGCTCGTTCACTCCGTCCAACTCCATTCGAACCCCCTCCACCGACACATTTTCCGCCGTGAGAATGAATCGAAGGGGTTGACCGCTCCCCCTATTCTCGAAGGGAAACGTCTGACTGCTGGGCTCGCCGGGTTGTCTCTGCCGAATCTCATACCGGACCACCTCGGGATGGATCTGGAACAGGTCCCATCGGCCCTCCACTGCTCCCTCCAGGTGGAACTCGTTGGAGATATCCTCCATCCGGGACTTCTGGCCCGGAGAGAACGCCCGCGCCATTCGGGCCTCTTCCCACCGCCCAATGAGATCCAGGATCTCGGCGGAGCGCCCGTTCTCCTCTAGCGCCTCGAAGGAAGTGACAAAAGCATAACCGGCATCGAAGGCGGCCGATCGAGCCAACATCCACTCGATATCCTCCACCGAAGTTTCCGGTTGCATCCGGAACCATCCCAGCATCCCGGGCATCATGTTCCTGCGGAAGTATTCCTGGTTCTTCAACCGGTATTCGGTTTGACTCTCCCGGAACCCGGCGTACCAAGGTTCCCCCCAGTTCATCCTCGAGTAGATGTGCCAGAAGAAGTGGGAGGTTCGGCTTCCATCGGCGATGTAGTGACTTCGGATGTCCTCGGTCAGCGCCTCGTACCAGGTCGACGTAAAGAGGATCTCCCCATAATTGCCCATGCCGGTGGAACGGTTTCCCTCCAAACCGTCGAAGGAAATCTGCCTCAGGCCCGCCTCGTTGTAGAGGTCCGCCAGGGTGGACGCCATTTCCCGACCCAGATCAGCGTCGGTCAGGAATACCCGGTACGCGTGATCAGCCAACTTGCTTATCGACTCGCCCTCTCCATGGGCTGCAGCCCGGGTCCCGAAGGCCCCTCTCTCCACGTCCAGCAGCCTCCATGGCGGTCCATCCGAAATGGCCCCGTAACGGAGGATCTCCTCCCCAACGATGGCGGCCCTCAGGTGGTTGTTTTCGAACTGATTGAAGAAGTCGGGGCTTTGAACGGCCACTTCCATGTCCGTTTCCGATACTCCAGCGCTCAATACGGTGGTTCCGACACGGGCCAGGCGGGAATCCGGAACCGGAGTCACATAAGGATCGTTGGTAGTGACGAAGTTGGAGAGAGTATGCAGGCCCACCCGGACACCCTTGGCCTCAGCTCGCCCTACGGCGCCTCTCAAGCCCGCGACCCCATTGGGGAAACCAGGGCCCAGCCGGAAGTGCCCCCAGGTCTCAAAGGGCTCGGGGTGGTAGAGGTACCGGAGCCCTGCCCGGAGGGTGACGTCGACCGCCTCATCGATCGTTGCTTCGCTGAAGGGGAGAATGACGTAGGCGGCCGAAGCTGAACGGGCTGTCTTTCCCCACTCCCCGTCGATGGTAGGGTGGGGCAGCCCCTCCGCCACCTCGATGGCCCCCACCGTGGTCAGGGCGTCTTCCACCGGACACCCGAAGAGTGCTATGCCGGAACCCAGAATACCACCGTCGGAAAAGGGCGGAACCGTATAGCGCTCGTGGCCCCAGTTGGAGACGACTCGCTCCTGCAGCCGGTTTCGGGTGTAGGCCTGGAGGGTGCTTCCAAACGTGTCGGGTTTGGCGGCCTCCACCCGGTAGAGAACGTGCCTTTTTCCCTCTTCACTCAGATCCGAGTAGTCGCCCGACTCGAAGATGTCGAGCTGGGGCATGGCATCATTATCGTTCCAGGGATACCCGCCCAGGGTCTTGGGATTCAATGCCTGTAGTCCAATGGCGAAATCCTCACCCCTGACCACACCCACCGTTTCACCGATGGTCTTTTGGATGGTGGTAGGATACGGGCCCCAGATGGCCGTCTCCACCCTGGAGGCGTCGGTCACAGACACGAGCTCCAGGGTAGCATGGGTGGATCGAACACCCACCAAGACCTGAGCTTCCAGGCCACCTTCGTACGTGAGGTGAAGGAGGCTCTGGCCTTCGTCGAAGGCAGCGGTCTGGGGCTGGAGATCGTGTCCACCGGACTGCAAGGTGAGAACCGGCGCCGGGATGCCCGAGGGTAGGTACTCCCGGCCCGTGACCCGGTCGGTCAGGGATCCGATGGAACCGTCACCGGTGATTCCGATCTCCAGCGAACCTGCTTGGATCCGGATTCCTGCTCCCCGGTCCACGCAAGCCGGCAGAAAGAGGAGGAGAAGGAGGATGAGGCCGACGGCCAAGGAGGGGAGTTGGCTGCCGGTCTCGGGTTCCCTCCCCCATCGGCGGAAATGAGTGCCTTGGCCGTTCCTCCGTCGCAGCATGACTCCTCCTGCCGTTCTTGGATCCCTTTGCCCCGATCCCGTCCTCCCCGGCCCCTGGGACGTCCGAGGGTCGGAAAGGACCGCCGGGCCAGAAGGCCAAGTGTGCATCGAGGGGACCTGACAAGCAACGGAGGGGTAATGCCGACCCATGTCTCAACCCGACCCGAACACGACCTCTGGCCAGGAACCGATTCCAGACGAATCCGACTCCGAGACTGCGGGCCCTAGCGGCCCCACGGGGATTGTTCTCCTGAACCTCGGGGGTCCCAGGACCCTGAGCGAAGTCGGCCCCTTCCTTTTGGAGCTATTCCAGGACCGGGAGATAATCCAACTCCCGTTCCAAAAATGGCTTGGGCCATTCATTGCCAAACGCCGAGCCCCGGGAGTCAGGAAGCTCTACGAGGAGATTGGGAGTGGTTCCCCGATCCTGCATTGGACCCGGATTCAGGGGCGGGGAATGGTGGAGCGGTTGGACCGACTCTCACCTGAGACGGCTCCCCACAAGTTTTATGTGGCCTTCCGATACGCTCAGCCGTCCGGCGAGGACGCTTTGAAAGTCATGAAAGCCGATGGGGTCAGACGGGCCATCGCCTTCACCCAATACCCACACTTCTCCTGCGCAACCACCGGCTCCAGCCTGAACGAGCTATGGCGGTCTGCGAGGCGCATCGGCATGGCCAATGACTTCAAGTGGAGCGTCATCGACCGGTGGCCCACCCACCCGGGTTTCATCCGGGCCATGACACACACAGTCGGCATGGGCCTCGACCAGTTCCGGGAAAACGAAAGAGACGAGGTTCTCCTGCT
>JBDHGR010000501.1:0-3604 GCA_039589815.1 Gemmatimonadota bacterium
CGTACTCCGCCAAGGGCCCCGACCTACCGCGGGACTGCCCTACCGTTCATACCCTGTAGAGAGAACCCCCGGGAAAGCACCACCACCCACCGCGTAGCGGTTTAGTTCAACTCTCTCTTCTACTAGCCCACCTTACCCACCCGCCCTCCTAACCGGCAATGCCCAGCCTGATTATGGAATGGGCCTGGATCTGATTGGATCAGTTCTAGGGTCAGCTCTGCCTCCGAAACCGGGGTTCAAGGAGTCTCTGATCTCTCCAGTGCCGCCCATTCCCGTCGGCTGATCTTCAGGTGCCTGCGTTAGTTTTCCCAACCCGAAAAAAGAAATGGCCCAGGCTTTTGGTTCACCTGGGTCGAAGGAAAAGGGAAAACCTTGGGAATCTGATCAGATACCCCCCTGTCCAGTTTCGACTAGAAGGTTCTCCGTTTCACAGGGTAGCTGGAGAACCGCCTCTTTCCATCCTTTGAAACTGAACCTCTCAGTCCGAACTTCGTAATCACTGGGGTCGGTGAGCCGGATCAAAACGCTGGACCGCTGCTGTGCAGCAAGCGTGAAATACAAGGCGCTCTGTTGGGTGAGGGCCACCAATCGGTGTCCGGGTTCAAGTGGCCAAAGGTCTGGGCCGACGAACTCATGATCGTCAAAACGGTATTCAGCGGCCACATCCCCGTAGCGGTTTCCAATCATGTAATCTACGGCCAGGATCACATCGATCTTTCCACCTTCCTCGCATTTCCAAGAGAGCATCCCAATCCCTGTGCCACCTGATTCTGCAGGGGTGCCTGCCACCCCTATCCGTTTGTCCGTCATGGGATCTTCTGTGACTTTGACAATGAAATCCCCAAACGATTGAAAGCCAAAGGATTCGGCGAGTGAACCGAGGTTGGATGGGTCCGGATCGAATGCGGGTGCTTCGGTGGATATTGAGTCAGCCGCCAGGCTTGAATCAGGTTCGGGTGAACCCGTGCCCTCCATCCTCCTGCCTACCCATTCCCCCAAGAATGCCAGGGAGAAGAACAGTGTGACTCCGGTGACGATTCCTGCTTTTGCACCACCGCTCATTATGGAACCTTGGTGACATTAGAATGATGGGATTCGAATGCTCAACATCCGGAGACTCCACCCAAATATCTACCCCCATCAAAAATCTTCTGCAACTTTGTTGTGGAGAGCATTTGCGTGGGGGTTGGTGGAGGGTTTAGGGTTAGGAGAGTCAAGTCACTTAGCATCTCCCTGAGAAGGAGCATCCATGAATCCCTCGACATTGTCCCCAGAGGATGTCCAGGCCCTGAAAGACATCACGGCAACCCACTTGAAAACCGGCCTTCAAGCCGACTGGCGCGGGTGGGTGGAAACCTGTACCGACGATGTGATGCTACTTCCACCGGGTGCCCACAGGGTGGACGGACGTGAAGCTGCGGAAGCATGGCTAGAGGACTTTCCGAAGCTCGTGGCTTTCGAGGGAGAACCAAGCATTGTCCACGGGAGTGGCACGATGGCGTTTACCACGGGGGTAGCCACTGCGAAGCTCGAAATCGAGGGGGAGATCGTGGACGCCGCCATGAAATGGTTGGCCATCTGTGAGCGGCAAAAGGATGGCGGGTGGAAGCTGCTTGCTGACATGTGGAACGACGAACCCCTGTAAGCTCCACCACCCATGATTCTCCTTGGTGGCTGACTGGGCTGGAACGGGTTGAGTCCTCTCACCGGAGCCATCAACGTGGCATCCAAGCTCTCGTTGTTTCTGGCTGAGTTGAAGCGACGGAAGGTGTACCGGGTCGCGATGGTTTATGTGATCGTGGGCGTGGGAATCCTCGGTGCTGCGGAGGTTATCCTCGATCCGCTCGGACTTGGAGCGGTTCGCCCTTATCTCGTCATCTTGGTTCTTCTCGGGTTCCCCATCGCCCTCGTGCTGGCCTGGGCCTACGAGGTGAAGCCCGAAGGCCCCCGGCTTCCGGAGGCAATGCATTCGGAAGCGACTCAGTCTCAGGTCACAATCTCGACCACTGATCAACGACCCTCTGTGGCGGTCCTTCCCTTCGCAAACCTTGGTGCTGATCCTGAGAACGAGTATTTCAGTGACGGAATCACCTTCGACATCATTAATCACCTAGCCAAGATTTCCGGCCTGAAGGTCATCTCCCGAACGTCCATCATGCGATTCAAGGCCACCGAGAAGCCTCTCCAGCAAGTCGGCGAGGAACTCGGAGTCACCTCTATTGTCGAGGGTGAAATACAGCGCGCGGGGGACCGTGTTCGTATCAGCGCACAGCTAGTTGATGCCCGGACCGACGAGCACCTCTGGGCTGATCAGTATGACCGGGAGTTGTTGGATGTGTTCGCGATCCAAAGCGAGGTTGCTCAACGGGTAGCTTCAGCGCTGAAAACGAAGTTGACCCACTCTGTGAAGGAGCGAATCGAGAGAAGGCCCACAGGCAACTTCGACGCCTATGCCCTCTACCTTAAGGGCCGGTACTTCTGGGATAAGAGGGGCGAGGGGCTCACGAAAGGGTTGGAGTGTTTTCAAGAGGCCCTGGAGATTGACCCTGAGTACGCGTTGGCCCACGCAGGGGTGGCAGACTGTTATACCCTCCTTGGGTTTTACGGATACCTTCCCCCGACCGAAGCTTGGCCCAGGGCGAGAATCAGTGCGTTGCGGGCGCTGGAGATCGATGATGGTCTGGCCGAAGCTCACACCTCGATTGGCTGGGTCAAGCTTTCCTTCGATTGGGATCCATTGGCTGCCGAAAAGGACTTCCTACGGGCCATTGAGCTCAATCCAGGGTACGCACCTGCCCACTACTGGTACGCCGCAAGCCTCCTCCCGGGGAAGCGCTTTGAAGAGGCTGCCGCCCAGGTCGAACGAGCCGAGGAAGTCGATCCGCTCTCGGTCTTTGTATTTGCTCAATCCGGATGGGTCCATATAGGGGCACGGCAATTCCAGCGTTCCAGGGAGAAGTTGAACAAGGCAATGGAACTGGACCCAAACCATCCGTTTTCGTACTGGCTCATTGGGATGGGCTACGGGATCGACGGAAGGTTCGAGGAGAGTATTCGGCATCTCAAGGAGGCGTGCAGGTTGTCCGGTGATTATGAATGGTTCTTGGCCAATCTCGGTTGGGCCTATGGGGCATCGGGACAAAAAGAGGCGGCGCGAGCGATTCTTGAAAGGTTAATTGAGAAACGACCCAAGCAGTTCATTCGCTCGCTCTATCTCTCCATGGTGTGCATTGGTCTCGAGGAGAAAGAAGAGGCTCTAGACTGGCTCGAGAGTGCCTACGACGAGCGAGACCTTTGGATGGTCTATCTGGGAGTCGACGGAGTGTTTGATTCGCTCCGGGCAGAATCCAGGTTCGATGAACTCCTTGAGAAGGTCGGGATGGAAAAATGATGGAGCCGATCCATGCCTGAACCCTCCCTCCTCCAACGCCTGAAAGAGCGGAAGCTCGTGCAGTGGGGGGTCTCCTATGCGGGCCCGACGATGCCTCCGGCAGCCCGCGAGGCGTTCTATGAGAGCGGTTGTCAAGGGCGCACCGGTCCATCGCTGATTCCCGGACCTTATGGTCCTTGGCAACCAGCCCCGAGTGTTGATGGGACGAGGCCT
>JBDHGR010000502.1:0-3602 GCA_039589815.1 Gemmatimonadota bacterium
TCAGGTCATGGACGTAGTTGTTGTTCCTGGCCCCCTCGTCACCAACGATGGGGGATTCCGGCTCCACGACCACGTAACCGAGCCTGGTGAGGTAGGCCATGGACCGGGTGCCGTAGTTCTGAAAAGTGTTTTTGTTGTAGTTCCGGAACCTCTCGTCGTAGCTCTCCTGGTCGGTGTATTCCCGGGGATAGAACCAGAACATGGCCGGGAGAGGATTACCGGGCCGGAAGCTCTCAGGGAGGGTCACGGTAACCGGGAAGGAGAACCCGTCGGGGCGGGTCACCCTGAACCGATGCTTCTGAGCTCGCGTCAAATCCGGGGTATAGTCCACATTGTCGGTGATCTGCGTGAGGCTTGATCCGTCCCGGATGAAGTTCTGGTCGATCTCGGTCGGACTCTCCCGATTCACGATGAAGCGGCCGCCCTCCAGGTCGAGAGCCCTGACGGGGGTCTCGTAGACACCGTCGTTATCACCTTCGTATATCCTGGTCTTCTCGCCGTCCCGGATGTTCACTTTGTCGATGAATACGAAAGGACCCGTGTCTTCAGGGTCCTCGTCGTATTGGGTGCCTCGAAGGAAGACATGCTCACCGTCGGCCGACACCTGGATCCCTCCTGACGTTGGCGCTCCGCCGCGCCCTCCGGGGAACCCACCCCCGCCCCCCCTGTCGAAGTTGCTGGAGAGCAGGCTCCCGGGGTTCTCGTAGAAATCGTCTGAATCCCACCGAGTGATCGTGTGCTTCTCCTCCGGCTCGTCCAGGAAGACCGCGTAGGTGTGGGTGGACCCCCCGCCGCCACCAAAGCCCGCTCCGCCCTGTCGGCCGCCGCCTCCACCCCCACCCTCGGTCCCGAAGAGGATGGTCATGTCCTCGGAGAAGCGAGCGGAGCTCATACGGGTGGAGGTCTCGTAGATGACCTCGGTGCTGGTGCTGTCGAAGGGGGGGACCCAGCGGATGACCCGGTCCATGCGCCGCCGCCGAGAGCCCTCTTCCTCCCCCTCCTCCTCTGCCGGCGCAGCCGCCGAATCCGCCTCGGTGCTGTCCGGGGCGGGCTCCTGTTGGAGGTAGATGATTCCGTTTCCATCCGGCGCCCAGGTCATGCTCCGCCGGGTGTCCTCTTCGTCGTCATCTCCGCCACCGCCCTGCTGATTGTTTCCACCCCGGATGCCGGTACTCAGCTCGGTTTCGTCGAGGGTGTCCAGGACGTTGCCATCCCGGTCCCAGAGCTCCTCGATTCGACCAACGCTGCTGGCAGGCACGATGTACGAAAAAGGCCTTACGTTCCGAGTCACCCGGAAGTATTGGCCGTCATGGGAAGCGTTCACGCTTCGAATCATGGTGGGCTCGCCGACGTTGGTCACACGCCGATTCTCCACCTCGATGAGAGCCAGCTGCCCGGTCCAATGCCACTCGAGAAGGTCCTTCTCGTACGGGGTCCCCATCAGGCTGGGGTAGGTCCTGACCATGTTTTCCCCGTCTTCGCTCACCTTGATCTCGGGACCGGTCCAAGCTGCTCCACGGCTGGGCATTGGAGGCCGGTTTTCGGGGATCAACACCGTGACGATGTACTGGCTGTCCTCGGTCCAACGGAAGCTGGTGACCGCCGTTGCCAGAACCGGACGGTTCCGGGTGATGCTTCGGGACCTGCCATTGGACACGTCAGCCACGTAGATGTGAGTGGCAGTGGGGGTGTGGGCGAAGAAAGCCAACTTCTCCCCGTCCGGGGACCACGACGGATTGGACACCCGATTCCCTTCCGGAATCTGAATATCCAAGGTCTGTCCGTCGGTGGATCGAAGGCGGAAGCCGACGCTGCTCCTCGTGGTCAGACTCCGATTCCTGTTGGCCGCGAAGTCGATGAAGGCGCCACCGAGCTCATGGTAGGGCTTTGAGAATTCTGCGATATGAGGAAGGCCGTCGCTGACGGACTGCAGATACCAAGATCCATCGGCGTTGGCATTTGAGAAGCTGAAATTCTGCCACCTCGGTGCAAGTGCGGCGGAGGTGATGGTGTCCGGTGGGGTGATGTACCCCTCGGCGCTGAGGATGGCGTCCGGGTCGTAGCCCTGCCCCTGAGCTTCGTCTTGGGGAAGGACCCCCACGAAGAGAAGGGCGGGGACCAGGACCAGTCCCCTGGAAAAATGAACGAGAGAGTCACGAGGGGTCATGAGTGCCTCCACGATTCGAGTTCCCGGCCTGGCCGGGTTCGGCTATCCCTGAATTCCGTTTCTTTCGGATCTCCTTATGTGATCGAGGAGATCCGGAGAGAGAAAGTGCAGGTCCAGAGCTGATTTTTCCAGGGACACCCGGGAAGCCGGAAGAGTTGGGTCTGGGATTGGAGGAATATGGGAAGCCGAATCGCCTCAGGTGCGTTACCCGAAGATGCTGCTGCGAATCACCAGAATCCCTGCCACAACCAGGGCCATGGCGATGCCAACGCCCCAGACGTGCATGGCGTAAGTCCGTTCCTCGCGGAGCCTGCGCCGGTTGGTCGAATAGGTGAGTTGGGCCAATGCGGCAGCGACCATGCTCAGTGCCATGTGGATCCCGAGGGACCGATCAAAGAATCGGTTGGTGGTGTCGAAGATGATGAGAAACCCGATGACGATCTGCAGGTAGAGGCTTAGGGTGAAAGCGCTGGCGAGGTCCCACATCCGTTTTTTGTAGGGCCGGCCCTTGATCAGCCCCCAAAGGGCATAGGCCAGGGCGGCGAGGCCCAGGACAAAGACGGCATATCGGAGCCAGGAGTGAATCGTGTACATGAGGGCCTTGAAGAAGCGTTCTTGAAACCAGTGACTTCCGCTGAAGGTCTAGGGTTATGGCGGGCCTCGCAACCATGCATGCTCGGAGTTGACGCTTCCGCTCCCCGGACCCCACAATCAGGCGGACCAAAAGACATAGCGTCTCTCGGGGAGAAGAGAACATCGGCCTTGGGCAGGACTTTGACCCCGGGGGGAGATGGGAACAGCGGCCCGCAGCAGAACTCTGATGACACGGCACCTGGCAATGGCTGAAAACAACAAGGCTCACTCGATGGAGAGAGGTGCGCGGTTGACCATTCTGGTCCTGTTCTTCCTCTCGGGAGCTTGTGGCCTGATCTACGAAGGGGTCTGGATGTGAATGCTGACGCTGGTGTTTGGAGCAACCGTACTCGCAACCAGCACGATCCTGGCCTCGTTTTTCACCGGCCTGGCCATGGGAGGGGCCTCGATGTCATGAACCCTGCCGCCTGTCACTACGGGGCCGATGGCTCAACTCCGAGCGTGCCCGAGTTTCAGCTGAGAGTTTTACAGGGGTTCAACGAAAATGGTACGACGGAGGGGTCCTCCGGAGCAACCCGAGAGGCTAGAGAATCCCCTCGAGAGCATCCCGCACCACACTAAGAACCTCTTCGTCCATATCATCGGCGCCCAGCATCCACCGGAGGTAGTCCGGGGATGCGGCTGCGACCTTTGCCAAGGGATCTCCCCTGTGTTTCCCTCTGCGGAAGATGAGTTCGCCGTCTCGGCGCTGGAACCAGCGGTCCATCTCCGTCTGGAAGGGACTCACCTCGTCGCAGTAACCGTGGAGCCCGTCGAGATCCTGGGGCACGTGGGGGTACTT
>JBDHGR010000503.1:0-3596 GCA_039589815.1 Gemmatimonadota bacterium
TGGTCACAGCCACCCAGTGCCGGGGAACGGTCCTGATTCACGAGAAGATGTTCGAGTCCCGCATGTACTTCACCGATAAGCTGGTGGGGATGGGTGCACAGATCATCCTCTGCGATCCTCATCGGGCTGTGGTGGTGGGGCCGTCCCAGCTCAGGGGGAACGTCCTGGAGAGTCCGGACATCAGGGCAGGTATGGCGATGCTGATCGCGGCGTTGGGGGCAGAGGGCGTGAGCCAGATCAAAAACATCAGCCAGATCGAGCGGGGATACCAACATATCGATACCCGCCTCCGAGCTTTGGGCGCGAGAATCACGCGCGAGGACGAGGACGGCTAGGGAGGGCCCGAAGAACGGCCTTTCGATGTATCGTTACCGGGGGTTCCCGGTTGCCACTCTCGGACACCGGGGTTGGACTGAACCGGCATCCAAAGCGAAGCGAAGGAGCAAGGGAGGTCGCCCGGGCCGACACTAACCTTGAAGGCCCAGAGTTCTTTGACTATCTTCAATGCCGGAGCCGCCCGCGAGGGCGGCCCTTTTTGTGAGTGGGGGTGCTGGCGGCCCCCGCTTTTTTATTCCTGTCAGCTACGGTGGGACCGGGAAGGAGAAGAAGCCATGGCTATTCCCCTCCCAGATCTCGTGGAAGAAGTGGAAGTTCGCCTTGAGCGGATGGGATTCGAGCTGGTAGAAGCCAGGTGGGTCGGCAGTCCACGGCGGCCGATCCTCAGAATCCGGATGGATCTTCCGGACTCGGTGCCCGGTGAGGGCGGGGTGAGCGTCGATCAGTGCGCCGACGTCAGCAGGGAGCTGGAACCTTGGTTGGATGCCCATCCAGAGGTCCCGGACCGGTATGTGCTGGAGGTCTCCTCCCCAGGAGTGGACCGGCCCCTGATCCGGCCCCGAGACTGGGAACGGTTCAAGGGGCAGCCGGTGATGGTCAAGGGACAGGACCTGCCGGGTGGAAGAGGAAATCGTGTGGAGGGGGACCTCCTGGGTCTGGAGGAGGATGAGGGAGGACTGGCAATGGTGGCCCTCCTCCTCGACGACGGAGAGAGGATTCGGATCCCGCTGGACCGAATCCAGAAGGCCCACCTGATCTATCGGTGGGACTGAAGCAACCGGCCGACGGCTGGGGACAGCGGGTCTCCAGCGTCCAGGTAGGACCAAGAGGACGAGAATGACCAACGCTGGACAGATTGTAGCGGCGTTTCGAGACATCGCCGCGACGAAAAGCCTCAATCAGGACGAGGTATACGACCTCATCCGTGATGGGATCCTCGCCGGATTGGTGAAGATCTACGGTCCGAACGTTGAAGCCGAGATCGACATCAACGAAGGCTCCGGGGACATCGAGATCATCGTGCTGAAGCGCGTGGTGGATGAGGTGGAGGACGATTCCTCCGAGATCGCCCTGGAAAAAGCCCGTTGGGACGACGACACCTATGAAGTCGGGGACGTGATGGAAATCCCCGTAGACTTCGCTGAGTTTGGCCGAAACGCGGTCATGGCCACGAAACAACGCATCGTTCAGCGGGTCAGGGAGGGCGAGCGGCAACGGATCCGGGAGGAATTCGCTGATCGGGTCGGCGAGCTGCTTTCCGGAGAGGTCCAGCAGATCGAGCGCGGCAAGATCGTCGTCATGATGAACCGATCCAAGGACGCCGAAGCCATCATTCCGTGGCGGGAGCAGAACCCCCGTGAACGGTTCCGCCAAGGGGACCCCATCCGTGCCGTCCTGAAAAAAGTGGACGAAACGCCCAAGGGACCCCGCCTGATCCTCTCCAGGGGCGACCCTCTGTTCGTGGCATCCCTCTTCAAGCTGGAAGTACCGGAAATCTACCAGGGAATCGTGGAGATCCGGGAGTTGGCCAGGGAGGTGGGGGGCCGCACGAAGATTGCTGTTTCCAGCCGCGACGACTCCATCGATCCGGTGGGCGCCTGTGTGGGTCTCAAGGGGTCCCGGGTCCAGGCGGTCGTGAACGAGTTGGGCGGCGAGAGAATCGACATCGTCCCCTGGCATCCCGATCCGGAAGTCTTCGCCCGGCGGGCTCTGGCGCCTGCCCGAGTGGCCAAGGTCATTAGTGATTCAACCCGGCAAGTCATCACGGCAATCGTGGACGAAGACCAGCTCTCACTGGCCATCGGTCGCAACGGACAGAACGTCCGTCTGGCCTCTCAGCTCATCGGATGGCAGATCGATCTTTACGGGTCCAGGGAATGGCTCGAACGGGGCGCCGACCTCTCCATCTTTGGAGAGCCGCCCCCAGGTGAGGTCTACGAGACAGCCGATTTTCCCATCTCGGAGTTAGAGCTGGGGGAAAGCACCCTGGCGGCCCTGGAAACCGCAGGATATCATACATTTCTCGACATCATCGACCTTGAGAAGAAGGACTTCCTGCAGGTTCCGGGTCTCCCCGAGGCGGAAGCCGACCGGCTTCTTGGGATCATCGACGAGCTCACGGTGGTGGAGGGGGAGGTAACCACCGAGGAGCCTCCCACGGAAGAGCCGCACCAGGATCCTCTCGAAATGGAGGAAGCCGAAGCGGTTGAAGCTTCGGAAGAGGTGACGGAAGAGCTGTCCGAGGGATCGGAAGAGGGCGGTGAGGAGGACGGGGAAGAGGTTGAGGACGATGAAAAGGCAGAGGTACTGGGTGACGTTTCGGATGGAGGGGAAGAAGAACCCGGATCCGAGCCCGAAGAGGATGGGGACGAGCCGACGAGCTGAAGCCCTCGCTCTCCTGGGTATTGCCCGGAGAGCCGGGGCTGTTGTCAAAGGTACCGACGCCACGCGTCGAGGGCTCCGAAAGGGTATTGTCCGGTTGGTGGTTCTGGCCGAAGACGGTTCTGAAACCCAGGTCAGGAAAGTGGTTCCTTTGGCCCGGGCCCGAGGGGTGCCTTTCAGGAGGCTTTCAGGCCGGTCGGAGTTGGGTGCCGCAGTCGGGGATGGGCCTCTGACAGCAGTGGGAGTAACCGAGGCCGGTTTCGCCAAGCGGTTGGAAGAGTTTTTAGGACGGGACTGATACGTACGGGCGGAGGGAATGCCCAGCGGAGGTAGTTCAAACGAATGCAGGTTATCGATCTAGCACAAGATCTCAACGTCGCACCGGACGGGCTGGTTTTGCTCCTCCGGGAGCTGGGGATCCCCGTGGCCGGCGCCAAGACCGAAGTGACGGAGGCCGATGTCTCCCGGGTTCTCGCCCGAATCGAACGGGAACGAAGGGCTGGCCACAAGGAAGTCTCGGAAGCCATGAATTCGGCTATCGAAGATGCCCAGGCGGCCCATAGGCCGCGGCGGCGTCGGCGCAGGGTAGCCCAGAAAGAGGCAGATCCGCCATTGGAGGAGGAGATCTCCACCGATGACGCCCAGGTCGAAGGTAAAGACGGTGCTGTGCCCGAGGCTGACTTGCCGGCGGACGATACCGGGATCGACACCGATGCCGGGGATACTGCTGC
Organism: Gemmatimonadota bacterium; assembly: GCA_039589815.1. Taxonomy (GTDB): domain Bacteria; phylum Gemmatimonadota; class Gemmatimonadetes; order Longimicrobiales; family Gaopeijiaceae; genus JABDNZ01. The sequence goes on from JBDHGR010000503.1 coordinate 3,450, forward strand.
GGTCGACTCCGAGGAGGCCGATGAACTCGAGTTGGCCGACATCGACGCTGTGGTGGTCGAAGAAACCGACAGCGCCGCCGAGGACCTCGCTGAAGCAGAGGCCGCCGCGGGTGAGGGTGAGGACGAGGGGCCGGAAGAAGCTGAACT
>JBDHGR010000504.1:0-5392 GCA_039589815.1 Gemmatimonadota bacterium
AACACCGTTTCTCCGATAGGAGATCGTTATGAAGCTTTCGTTGAAGGGACTCGCGTTCTCCTTTGGAATCCTGTGGGGTGGGTGTGTTTTCCTCGTTGGCCTTGGCAGCCTCATATGGCCCGAATACGGGGCCGCGTTTCTTGATCTTGCCCGGTCGATCTATCCCGGTTATGCGCACACCTCTGGCCTCTGGGGGGTGATCGTCGGAACTCTCTACGCTCTTGTGGATGGTGCGATAGCGGGCCTGATCTTCGGCTGGCTCTACAACCGGTTCCGACGGGAAGACCCTGGGCCAGCGGTCATCCTCTAACACCGATCAGGCCGCAGGGGTCAAGAGCGCGGATCCGTCCGTGAAGAACTGACGTGGTCCCCCTCCGCAACAATCCCCGCTTCCGGGCCCTGCTGGAGAAGGGATGATGTGGAGCATCGAGATCAGTTGGAGACCGGAGGAGGCACCGATGAACCGGATGGGAATGGCATTAGGGCTTGTTCTGATCCTCCTCTGCCCTGTGTTCCTTTCCGCTTCCCGGTTCTATCCAAAGAACGAGGACGGGCACTATCTCTTGGAGAGATGGATGCCTGTGGAGACGAAGACCTTGAAGAAGGTCTTCCGTCGTCTCGGATGGGGATGCTTGGTTGTCGGACTCCTCTTCGTCTCTTGGTTTAGCGTGATATTCGACTAGGGAAGACCAGCTTTTGGTGTACGACGGTTCAGGCCCCGTTCTCTCCCCTAGGCCCTATACGGAGAGTCCTCATTCAACTACTGAGTGGGTCCTGGTATGGACAAAAAAAGGACGACCCCCTGGTGTGGAGAGCCGTCCCGATCTGATCAGTCCGAATCTACTCCCCTTCAAGGGCTGGTAGAGGTTCGTCGTCGCCTTCGATCAGCTTGGGTTCGCTGCCCCTTTTTGCCAGAGCCACCGCTCCGGTTGCCGATCCCACACCCATGAGCGTGAAGAAGATTACAGGTTGCAGGTAAGCGGGTCCTAATGTGACGGCAAAGGCTAACCCGCCAATACCTCCCCACACTGCGATTCGCCGGAATGACAAGTCCTCTAGTTTCGTGTGACGTTCAAGGACGCTGAGTAGCACCCCGAACACACTTCCAGCGACGAACCCCTCGACCCCGACATGGAGAGACCCTTGCCACAACAAAGGCAACAGGTCCCACGGTATCTCGACGCCGAAAGCCAGCTTGAGAAGGACAGATACGCAGTAAAGTCCGGCCCATCCAACCGCCCAAATAAGCCCCGTTCCAATGATGCCTCGAAGACGCCTCAGGAATCCCTTCATGGAAGGCTCCCTCCGATAAGACTCGGTTTGGTGATGTGGCTTAGAATCGGACTCTCGAACCCTAAACGCAACAAAAAGGACGACCCCCGAAGGAGCCGCCCTGGTGTTGGCCGGAATCGGGTCAGTCTAATAGGTCTGGCCCGCAAATGGTTCCAACCGGACACCGCCAATCCTCAATCATCTCGACCATCGTGGTGGCGTGGGTTTCGATAACGAGTAACGCCGCTCTTACACCATCGAAGATTTGATCACCCGGTATTAAGCCCTCCACCTCAGCCACCACCTCAAGGATGCCACCAGCCTCAACTTCCACACGGTCCAAGGCAGCCGTGAATTCCGTGTACCCTGGCTTACCGTCATCGGGAGGGGCTTGTAGCAACGCATTCACCCGTTCGTTCAGCATTGCCAGTTCATTGATCATGCCCCGGAAGACTTCGTCGGGCCAAACCTCATTATGCCCGACGAAAAGCCGGTCGGCCACGTCGTTGAGTCTGATGCCGATCTTAGCCAGGTGATGGGTGACGGCGTTCAGTTCGTTCGTAGCTGACGGGAAGAACGGTTCTGGTTCGATGCCGTATGAGACTGTCAGGTCCATCGGTGCGGGTTCGGTGACGGTATCGGTACAGGCGAATATCACGGGGAGGGCGAGTAAAAAATTATACGCAGAAAATGTCCCCGCCGTCAAATGCCAGATAAGTCTTCTTCTACTTGGTTTTCGTGCTTTTCCTTCACATGACCAGTTTCCTCCGTATCGTGGCTAGCCTGCGGATTCTTGTCGCTTTCGCGCCCCGCTTCCAGAGCCGCGTCTAGCTTCTGGTTGTACAACTCCGGGGTGGCATCATCGTCGTCAGGTTCCAGCGGGGTGTTCCACAGGTCCCAGTTCCACGGCAGTCCACCCTGCCATTCGCGTCCCATGTGGCCTCCTGGTTGAAGTTGCTCCCGGATCTGATTCGGGACTTTGGCCCCATCCTGCTGCGAGAAAACGGCAACCCCACCGCGCTAGGCCTTGAGCTTTCGACCTCCTACCGCAAGGTGCTCACAACATCCCCGAAGGAGGGCCGCGAGGATGCGGTAGAGGCCCTTGAGAGGGTGTGGCATCAACTGGGCCGGGACCTGGGAGCTATCCCGTGGACGAAGGGTGGCCCCATCACCCTTCTATCGAATGAGTTTCAGGCACGTCTCTTAGTGGAAGCCCAGGGGCTCGTGGCAGAGGTACGAGACTGGACCTCTCCCCCGGAGGATCTTGACTGGATTCGCTCCATGGTGCCGGTCAAGGAAGTGCAACTTCTGCCTCAGATCCTCTCCCTCGTCGAGGAAGAGGAGAAAAGAGGGAAAAGTGAAAGGGCAGAGGAGCTGAGGAAGAAATACTCCACGTACCAGCAGGAGGCCCTCGACAAGGCCCAAGACGTCGAGAAATGGCTCCTCCAGATCGACTTCCCCATGCTCAGCGCTGAGGAACTCCAGAAACTCCTCGACGATCCTCCCCCAAGGAGCACCCTTCGTCCTGCCGGTGAGTTGGTAGGGAGCCGTCTGGGAATGGCCGGTAGCACCATCGAGAACAACACGCGCCCCTATCGGAAGAAGTAACCCCGTTTCCCCTGACTTCCCTACCTAAGTCAGGGCAAACCTCGACCCGACATCCACCCCTAAGTCCTCGCCAGACAAAGCGTTAGACCTCCTCTAGACTTCGGAGCCTCGGGGCCGACCCGAGCCGTCGAATTCAACTTTGGAGGACCTAATGCAACTACCTCGTAACCTGCTCCTACAAGGAGCACTCAACGCCGAGGCCAACCGGGATTTCCCGTTGGCCCAACAACTCTATGCCCAAGCCCTAAGCCAGTACCCAGATGATCCAGCGGTCAACCAGGCCTGGGCTGCCTTTGTCGGGAGGATGGTCGAACTTGCACGTCAGTTGGGTATCCACCCCACGGGGGACCAGGGGTCACGATCCCGAAGCCCTGACATCGTTCATCCAGCTTTCGATCTGCGGCCTGATCTGGTGTTGTTCGGATTCACCGAAACGAAGGTGGATGAGCAGAGTCGAAAAGCCTGTGATAGCCAGTTCAGGCTTCTCTCGGTGGCTGGCCAGAAGCCGCACGAGGTGGAGGGCAAAGCGCCCTCCGTCAAGATCGGCGAGCGTGAGGCGATCCTGGACTTACGTTTTGACTCCCCTGCCTCACTAGAGAACCAGTGGTCCCGCCAGGATCTGGATGCGTTTCTCTCGGCACCGTCATGCATCCCTGGACCAGCCCTCTATGCATCACTCAAGGCAGCTATCCACCGCCATATCGACCTCATGGATGAAGGAGCTGAGGTCATTCTCGCGGTATGGCCCCTCTTGAGCTTCACCTACTCTGCGTTCCCCGCTGTGCCCTTCATACTCCTTCTTGGCCCCAAGAGCACGGGCAAGACGCAAGCGCTGACCGTGCTGGAGAAGCTCTGCCGCAACGGGCATGGCTCCAAAGGCACGGCTGCGTCCATGGGGGATCTCATCCAGTCTCGTCGAGCCACGTGGCTCATTGACCAGGCAAACAAGCTTCCTGAGGACATGCTCCAAGACTTGACCGATTCCTACAAACTCGGATCGAAACGCACAGTTGCGAATGAGAAAAAGAGAGGTCACCCGCATGAATTCGACACTTATGCCCCAAAGGCGTTTGCAGCGCACAAAGAGTTCGACGAGGACCTCCTCGACAGGTGCATCCAGATTGAGATGGCTCCAGCCATTAGGACAATGGAGCCCCTCCTGGCATCTGATCAGCGCCTCGATCATATCCGCCATCAGTTGTATCGCGCGGTTGCCCTGGAAGGCCCGAGCCTCTTCAAGTCCGGGATATTCCTGGAGCGAAAGGATGCTGGCCGAGCACTCCACCTATCGGATCGTGAATGGGAGCTTTGGTGGCCCTACGAAGTCCTTTTCGATTGGCTCCAGGTGCCCGTGGAGGATCGTGAGAAGGCTCGCGCATTTTATCGCGCCTCAATCCCATCCACCAAAGCAGAGTTGCCCGAGAGAGATCGAGCGGTGCTCGAAACCCTCAAAACTGCCAGTGCGGCCACGAGTGGGCCACTCGCCGTGACGGCTGATGACCTGAACCTCCAGCGTGAAACCTCAGACCTTTACATCCCACCAAGCCACGTGGGACAGATCATCAAAAACCACGGATTGGCCGAGGAGAAGAGGCGCGTCCGCGTCTCAAACAAGAAAGTGACGCAGTGGGTGATCAATCGAAGGAAACTCCAAACGCTTTGTGAGCGCTGGAGGCTAGGTGATGAAGAGGAATGATGGAGACAAGGGGACAGCGCTGGGCAAGACCGTAGTTGGGTACTCTGTCCACTCTAACTACTTACTACTACTCCACTTATACCTACTTGGACAGGGCGGACAGGGGTTATGGAGGTACAGGGAGATGGTCGAAATCAGGCTCACGAGAGGCACTCCTTCACCTCTGGAAATGGGTGTCCATCCTGTCCAGAGGGGCGTAGATGATTGAGACAGATGCACTTACGCGGGACAGGGCCGAAGATGGGGTCCTGACCGCCCGCGTCCGATTTGGGTTGCGCGGATGAACCCCCACGACCTCCCCAACGCCTGGCGCACCCGCGCAAAGGAGATGCGCGAGCTAGGCGCTGACGCTCAAGCGTGCACGCTGGAGTACTGTGCTGGGGAGTTGGAACAAGCCCAGCGGGAGTGGGGGCTGCAGGAGCTAACACTGCAGGAGGCCGCAGAAGCCTGCGGGTTCAGCTACTCAACGTTGCAGAAGATGGTCGCCAGCGAGGACCTCCCAAATGTAGGCGAGAAGGGAAGCCCACGAGTGCGGAGAGGAGACCTCCCAAGGAAGGCCACCAAACAGGACCCACTGTCAGATGCCGATGGACCTGACTTAGCTGGTGAACTGCTCCTCTCGAAGTTGGGCGTATAGCGAGGCCGTTGCTTTATCGGATGACATGCAACATTATATGCATATGCCTACAGACCCGCGGGACCTCTACCTAGAGGCACTCAAGCTCCTGAACCTGAAGGATGTCGCCCGCTCCACTGGGCGCGGGTATCGCACGCTACACGCTTATTTAAGGAAGGAGTTCAACCCACCGGAAGCAG
>JBDHGR010000505.1:0-3572 GCA_039589815.1 Gemmatimonadota bacterium
CCAGGTTGATGGTGCCTTGAAGAACGAACTGCCCGGTCTTCCGGAGAATCTCGGCGTCGATCTTCTCGGTGTCGTCCTCGGGCCGGTGGTAATAGGGGTGACCCACACCGCCACTGGTCATGAGAGCCATGGCCTCGATGCCGAGACTTATGAAGGCTGAGTGATCACTGCCCCCTGGCCCCCCGGTTCTCGGCTGGACGGCGGCGATGACGTCCTCGTCCTGGTCCCGTTTGATGACCTCCCAGATGGAAAGGAAGTTCAGGGCTCCCGGAGCGCCGATGGCATCCCCAAGGCCGACCATATCCATGTTGAAATAGGTCACCACCTGGTCGATATCGATACCCTCGGGAGGATTCTCCACGAAATACCTGGATCCGATGAGGCCCATCTCCTCGCCGCACCATGCTGCAAAAACGATGGTCCTTCTGGGGCGGTGGTTCCCCTCACTGAGGACCCGGGCAACCTCCATGGCAACGGCCGTCCCGGACGCATTGTCGTCGGCCCCGTTGTAAACCTGGCCGTTTCTCACACCCAGGTGGTCGAGGTGCCCGCCCATCACCACAGATTCATCCCTGCGGCCACGGTCTGCCCCAGGGAGCTTCGCCACTACGTTGTAAGCGAAGTTGTTCCCCCGCTCCTCGCTGTACTCGTCCTTGGAATCGTACCCCTTGAGCTGAACCGTTGCGCCGGTAGCAGCCGACTGAGGCGTCCCGTATTTGATTTCATTCCGGATGGCATTCAGTCGGGTGGTGAATCCCCGCACCGATTCTTGGAAGTCGGGCTTCATGATGGAACGGAAGGCCCTATCGGTGAGGGTGAAAGCGAGGAAATCCCTCGTCGGTGTAAAGGTTTCCTGCTGGTCTCTGGAACCCCTGAATCCGCTGGTTTGAGCTCCAGCATCCGGGTCGAACAGCAACACCGCAGCGGCACCCTTGTCATAGGCGGTTTGAATCTTGGCCAGGTCGGTGGACTCCGCGGCCCATTCCTCCTCGGGTTCCGGTTCCGTTCTTGCGCCGGGGCCGAAGGATCCTCCGCCTCCGGAGGATGGTGCATTCTTCGGAGAGCCCCGGAGAACCAGAGCCACTTTGCCCCGGACGTTCACCCCGCCGTACTCATCGAGGCCCTTCCCGGGCGCCGAGATCCCGTAGCCGACAAAGACGACCTCTGCGTCCACCACGGTAGCAACGGTAGACGCCGAATTGACGGAGAAATCCCCTTCGACCACTGAGAGGGGCCTTCCGTTGATCGCCGCTTCGGGGACGCCGTCATACCAGGTAAGTCCCCTTGATATCGGAACTTTCTGGAAATACGTCCCGTTGTCTCCCGCCGGCTCCAGCCCCCAGGCCTCGTACTGGGCCGCTACCCATTCCGCTGCGATCTGGTACCCGGGCGTCATGGACTGCCGGCCCATCATCTCGTCGGTGGAGAGGTGTTCGATGTAGCTCTTGATCCTTTCGCCATCCACCCGAAGCTGGGTGTTGCGCTGGGCCAGGGTGCTCGATGCCAGAACCAACAGTGAGAGGAGGGTGAGACAAATCGACTTCGCTGCCAGACGCATGGTGTCCTCCTGATAGTCCGCGTAATCCGGATCTGCGGCCGTTATCCAACCAACGAGACGGCGACGGGCAAAAGCCCCGCTTCTTCGACGGGCGAAGGTCCCGCCTCTTCAAAGGGGTTAAGATTCGGGCTGATGGAGGGTGTCTGCAAGGGGAAGATAGATTCCGGACCCGTCACCCGGGAGAGACAGCTTAGTCGCCAACGATAAGGACACCTCAGGGGTGAGCTTCCTGCCCGGGAGGAGTCCAGGAGACCGGGGAACGCTGCCCCGGCTCGTTGTTTTAATAGTTCCCTTCGTCTTTCACCCAACCCGCGACTCGGTAAAGGAACGCCGATGTGAACTCAGGCGAGGAGAAACGGGTTCCCGTCGGAAGATCATCCTGGACATCCAGGAAACACTTCAGGTAGAGGCTTCGGGCAGTCTTCGCCCGGTAGATTGGGTAGGAAGGCCCACGATCGCCCCGATTCCTCCGACGGGCCAGCCTACGGGAAAGGAGATCCTCGAAGATCAGTCGAACGATGGGTTCGGCCTCCGAATAACCCTCTGACCGCGGGAAGAAGAGCTCTTCAAAAGCGAGGCGTGCTTCGGCCCGCTTAGCGATGCCAGGGCGTTTCCAGGGGCCTCTATGCCCGTCTATGAGCCAGATCGGGGGAGGGAACCCGGGCAGGTCACGTTCAACCGGCTCCTCACCCTCGGCCAACCAACCGGCCCGGACACCGAGCATGATGGCCATTTCGGCCAGGGTGTCCACCGGAGGGAAGTCTCGACCCTGGAGGAAGGAGTAAAGCGCAGAACGGTCCACCTTCCGGAGCGGCGGTTCGCCCCTCGCCCTTTTGGCATCACGTCTGGCCTGCAGTTCTTTCGCGAACCCGAGTTTGGAGAATCCAGACCCTTGAAGCGCCCCCGAGAGTCGGTCGCCGAACTCTTCAGCCCTCATCATTCCCTCCAGGAAAGTGCCAATCCGTTTCGGTTCTTGGTGATTCTGGAAAGATTACTTGGTGTTCGCGAAAAATACAAGTGTTGGTAAAGTTTACAGATCCAGGTTTCCATCTCCCTGCTTAATGCAAAGGTTAAGTACTGTTTTTACAAGGTGTTAAAGACTGAAGCATGGCCTGTTGTAATGTTTAACGACAATGGCATAGGTTCCTTCTCGAACGTAAACCGGACTTTTCGCCTCTTGGACCGGTCCACGTCACGTTGCCGGGCCTTGGCAAGGTGCCTATATCCGAAGCCTGGTGAGGAAGACCCGATCAAGAACCTCAACACCGGGCCTCCGTGACAACCGAGCGCACGCAAAAGTCCATCTTCCTCTTCTGGCTGCCCCTGGCGGCCACGTGGCTCATGATGTCGGTGGAGGGCCCTTTCCTGGCCGCCGTCATCGCAAGGTTGGACGAACCGCGGTTCAACCTCGCGGCCTACGGCATCGCTTTCGCCTTCGCACTCCTCATCGAGGCCCCGGTTATCATGATCATGAGTGCGTCCACGGCCCTGGCCGAGGACCGCCTCAGCTTCAAGCGGCTCCGGAACTTCATTTATGGCCTCAATGGGATCGTTACGGCAGCCCAGCTCCTGATTCTGATCCCACCGGTTTACCGTTTCATCATGCTGGAGATGGTCGCCATCCCGGAGGAGGTGGCAGATTTGGCCTATTGGGCCCTCTGGATCTTGCTTCCTTGGCCTGGAGCCATCGGGTATAGGCGCTTTTTTCAGGGAATCCTCATCAGGCATGGACGGACCAGGCTCGTAGCCCTCGGAACCGGCATCCGGCTCATAACCATGGCATCCACGGGCCTTCTCCTCTTTTTCCTCCTTCAACCACCAGGAGCCTGGGTGGGAGCAGCCAGCCTTTCCATGGGGGTCCTGGCCGAAGCGTTGGCGAGCCGGTTCATGGCACGGAAATCCGTTCGAAAGCTCCTCGAAACAGCCGCCCCGGACCCGGACCTGAACCCCCAGGGGGGCGAAAACCCCCTGGAGGAGCTGACGTACAGCCGGATCTGGCGTTTTTACTATCCGT
>JBDHGR010000506.1:0-5982 GCA_039589815.1 Gemmatimonadota bacterium
TACACGTCGGTGGTGCATCTGGAAGCGGTGGGAGCCGGCGCTTCGGCCCGGTTCGTCCAGCTTGCCGACGAGACCATGGAGGTCCTCCAGGTCAGTGACAACGGTCGTTTTGCCATGGGCCGTAACGAAAAGCCCTACCGTTCCGACTGGAAGCCGAGCTACGCCGACTACTACCTGGTGGATCTGGACACAGGCGAACGCACCCCGGTCCTGGAGGGACAGCTCCGGACCCTGGGATTCAGCCCTGACGGGAAGCACTACCTCTACTGGAAGGACCAGGACGTCTGGAGCTACCGGACCCGGACCGGTGAGCACGTGAACCTCACGGAGGGATTTCCGGTGTCCTTGGAGAATGAGGAATACGACAACTTCGGGGAGAAACCTCCCCATGGAATCGCAGGATGGACCAAGGACACAACCGGCGTCATTCTCCGTCACCGGTACGACCTCTTTCTCCAGCCCCTGGACGGTGGGGCTCCTACGAACCTGACCAATGGTGCCGGTGCCGAGGGGGAAATCCGGTTCCGCATCCTGAACCTGGATCCCGATGAAGAGCTCACCGACTTGTCCAAGCCGCTGACCCTCACGGCATACGGGCAGTGGACAAAAAAAGCCGGCTTCTATCGGGTGGAGAATCCGGGAGGTGGAGGCGCAACTCCTCGAGCGTTGGTTTGGGACGACGCCCGATTCGGACGTCCGGTGAAAGCCGACTCCGCGGCGGTAGTGCTCTTTACCCGTCAGGACTTCGAGTCCTTCCCGGATTATCACACGTCCGGGCTGGACTTCGGGACCTTGGAACAGGTCACCGAAGCGAACCCACAGCAGGTCGAATTCAACTGGGGCCGGAGGATCCTTTTCGACTACGAAACCCATGACGGCGTCCGCCTCCAGGGCACCCTGGCCATCCCCTATGACTACCTAGAGGGTGAGCAGCGGCCCATGTTGGTGAACTACTACGAGAAGAACTCCCAGAACCTCCACTCCTATCCGACGCCGATCTCCCGGGATACACCAATGTTTTCCGAGTACGTGAGCGCAGGGTACCTGGTGATGCAGCCCGACATCCACTTCCGCATCGGGAGGACCCATGGGGAGATGTTGGAGTGCATCAACCTGGCCATCGACAAGGTCGTGGAGATGGGGTACGTGGACCCGGACCGAATCGGTCTGCACGGCCACTCCTTCAGCGGCCAGGGGTCGGCGTACATCGCCACGCATTCGGATCGTTTCGCAGCCATCGTGGCCGGGGCCGCCGCCACAAACCTCGTCAGCGACTTCAACCAGTTATGGAAGAGCTCCGGCACCAATCAGCACCGCTACGACACCTATGGACAGGGGCGCTTCGGGACGAATCCCTACGACGACCTGGAGCTCTTCCTGGACCAGTCGGCCACCCCCAACGCGGGCAACATGAACACGCCTCTTCTCATCCTCCATGGGACCGCCGACGGCTCAGTCGAGTGGCTCCAGGCGGTGGAGTTCTACAACGGCCTCCGTTGGCATGAGAAGGAGAATGTCATCCTCATGTCCTATCCTGGTGAGCCTCACCACTTGAGGGTGTACGAGAATCAGCGCGACTTTCAGATCAGGATGAGGCAGTTCTACGACCACTTCCTTTGGGGAAAACCGGCACCGAAGTGGATCGAAACAGGGCGTAGCTTCCTTCAGAAGGGGCGGGACCGGGCAATGGTGGGGCGGGCGTAGCGAATAAAGGCGGCCGTAATGAACGGAGGAAGTGACTGATAATGGGAACGAGGGCCGATTTGCACTTGTACGAAGAGATCCTTCTCCTCGCCCTACGGGATAGGGAGGGAACTTTTGCGGCCGACGACATGAGCTTCGCCTACACCCTTGGTGGAGCACTGTTGTCGGAGCTTCTTTTGCTCGAAAAAATCAGTATCGACGAAGTCAAAAAGAAGAAGAAACTGGTGAACCTCCAGAGTTCGGCGCCCATAGGTGACCCTCTCATCGACGAGTGCCTCGACAGATTGAGGAATTCCAAGCGGAGAGCGTCTTTGAGCACGTGGGTCACCCGGTTCGGTGGCCTGAAGAAGCTGAGACATCGGGCGGCCCAACAGCTTTGCAGAAGAGGGATTCTGAGGGCTGATGAAAAAACGGTCCTCCTGGTCTTTTCAAGACGAGTCTATCCAGAACTTGATCCCGGCCCCGAGAGGGAGCTCATCGAACGGCTCCGAACGGCGATCTTCACGGAGACGAACGAGGTCGATCCTCCGACGGCCATTCTGGTGGCTTTAGCCGACAAGGCCGGAGTCCTCAAGAACGTGTTCGACAAGAAAGAGCTGAAAGCTCGAAAGAAGCGGATCGGGGATATCGGACAGGGAGTAGCGACGGCGGCTGCCGTGAAAGAGGTGGTAGAGGGTATCCAGGTCGCCCTCATGGCTGCCCTCGCGGCATCCACAGCGCGGCCACCTGATCGAGAGGAGAGGAAGATGAGGACCCGGCGTTTGTTCTCAGGGGTCATACCCCCGTCCCTCACCGTCGCTTCAGCGATCGTTCTGCTTGGTGCAACCCCGGTCGGCCTCCAGGAGTCGGCGCCCTCCCTCATCGATTACCAAAGGGAGACCGTGCAGCGCCTCACGGGAGGAAGAGAGATCATTCCTGGGCTCACGCTTCCCAACCGGGCGACGCCGGAGAACAGGGTCGTGGTGAGGGACTATCTCTTCTCAGCCCTGGAGGCCATTGGGCTGGAACCGGTGCGACACCCGTACCGTGAGAGCGGGGAGAACGTGTACGCGCTGCTCCGGAGCACGACGGAAAACGACGAGTACATCGTGGTGGGAGCCCACTTCGACACCGTCGGCCGGTCCCCCGGTGCAAGCGACAACGCCACCGGTTGTGCGGTGGTTCTCGGAGTTGCCCGGGGCCTTTTGGCGCTCCCGGTTCGGACAAAGAACATCTTTCTGGTTCTCTTCGACGAGGAGGAAAGGGGGTTGGTCGGGAGTCGGGCCTTCGCCGAGATGCTGGCCGAGGAACAGAAAACGGTCGTGGCCGTCCACACCATCGACCAGATGGGGTGGGATGGGGATGGCGATGGCGCTATCGAGTTGGAGATCCCCTACGAAGGGGCCCGGGACCTCTATGGGGAGGCTGCCGCGTCGTCGGGTTTCTCGGGTCAGATTCACGTGACGCAGGAATCGGGCTCCGACCACTCCGCCTTCCGACGGCTGGGCATGCCCGCGGTAGGCCTCACGGAGGAGTATAGAAACGGGGACACCACTCCTCACATTCATCGGCCCACCGACACTTGGGACACGGTGGATTTCGAGTATCTGGCTGATGCGACCCGATTGGTCGAAGCCGCCCTGGGGATCTTGGTAGGAGAGGGGAAGGGGGACTGAAAGGGACGAGAAGGTGTCCCATCCATCCATGGCCGCTTATATGGGTGGCCCCGAAGTTTGATTAGCGGAGCGGGTCACCGGCCGATGGGGGGAAATCCGGCCGCCGGAGCGAGTGTGGTCCCCCGACATAAGAAGCCCCGGACCTTCGGTCCGCGGGCTTCTTTTCTCCACGGTCCGGTTCAAGCTTAGGCCGCTGCTCCGGTGGGGAACACGGAAAGGTGAACCAGATGTCCGTTATGTGTCAGCTCCCCACCCGTAACCCCGCCTTCCAGGGTGGAGTAGTCCCCATGCCCAACTGAGGGAGCAGCCACTCGTTCAGCTCTCTCCAGTTCCCCGGCCAGGGCCATGAGGTCATCCAACTCTGGCCTGGATCCAGAGCCCCCACGGCCTCCCGCTGCAAGGGCCGTGATGAGGTACCCGGTCACGAGCCGGCGATGGAGCGAGGCATACAGTTCTGGGCAACCCAGAGCGTCCAGGCCCAGGAGGTCCCGGCCCAGAAAGGCGAGGATCCCAACCTGATTCTCCAGGAGGGGGAAGCGGCCCTGGCTGTCGGAGAAGCGCCCTTCGAGCTCCTGACAGCTCCATTTCCCGGGATCCATGCATGAAATGGGCACGAGGGTCGTGCTGCCGGGACCAAGGAGCATGCTCTGATGGGTGGAGTGGTTCTCCCGGACACCCAATAAGGTCTCGCAATCCAGGAGCAATACGGGCAGGGTGCCCCGGTTTCGGACAACCATGTGGGGACGGGTACCCCCGCCTTTCTCCTCGAACGTGACGACGCCTCTCCGGATGGCATCCGTCATCAATAGGTATGAGAGGCTGGGCTCATCCGCAGACACCACCGGGAAGATCGTCAGCCCTTCATACCGTTGCGGGGTGTCCGCGAACGCTAGGAGCATTGGGCACCCCTCCCCTCTGACGATTCGGTGGCTACTTCGGCAGAGGCCGAGCTCACGGATAGGTGCACCAGATTCCCCCGGTAGGTCAGGTCTCCTCCTGAGATTGGGCCCCTGAGGGAGCAGTACTCTCCCACACCCACTCGTTTGAGTGGCACCCGGCTAGCATCTCCGATGGCATCTACGACTCGTTGTGCTTCGGATTCCAGAGCGGGAAGGTCACTTGTTTCCTCCGGCGTCCTGCTCATGGTCTTCTTGACGAACCGGATGAGGAAACGTCGATGCAGTGGACTATAGAGGTTCGGAGACCCCAGGGCCTCCAAGCCCAGCACTCTGTTTCCGAAAAATGCGAGAAGCCCCACCTGTTTCTTCTGGATGGGGAAGCTCTCCAGCCACTGCGTGATCTCTGATTCCCGATTCGCGGCCACCCAATCCCCCCTTTCCACAGGCGAGGCAGGAATCTGTGTGACGCTCTTGCCCCCAAGGAGGATCGATCGCTCCACGAGTCGGCCCTGGCTCTCACCCTGGAGCGGCTCACCGGCCAGTATCAGAATGGGATGCAGGCTGTTGTTCCGCGCGAGGAGCATTGGAGCCGGGTCGTCGCCCTTTACCCGGACGGTCAGGACACTCGAATCCCGAATCTCGGTAGAAAGGAGGTAGGGGAGCATCGGCCCGTGGGGGGCGATGACCGGAAAAATGGTGAGCGTCTCGTGGCGCAAGGGAGCGTCGATGAACGCTTCGAGCATGGCCACTCTTTCACACTTCCGAGTGTGGGCCGTGGGGTGGCATGATCCCGTGAACACGCCTGTATTCTGACTTGGAGGCGTCAAAAAGGCGTCAAACTGGGCCGGCTATCCTCCCTGCGCGGCAGCTCCGAGACGCTCGGTGTAGGCCACGAGGGGCTTGGCTTCCCATTGGCTCACCTCGGCGTTGTACCGCTCTTCGTTCCAGGTAACGGAACCGTCCACCCCCCGGCTCATGGTTACCCGTAGGTCACCGTCCTGCGTCTCCTCGCGGACCGTTTGAAAGACCCAGGGTGCTCCCGCCGGGGGGACCTCCGCCTCGAGGCGTTGAAGCACGGGCCACCGGGTGTCCAGTCGGTACTCCACCCACCGGTCCCGCTCCCGCTCGTATGCCCAGACCCGGAAGACCTCCCAAGCCGAGGCTTGACCAACCGCGGAGACCCGCTCCATGACACCGCATCCGTCCAGGATCGGCATGACGTTTGATCGCGCGCCCATGCCACCAGCTTCGGCGGTGTCGGCTTCCACCGCTCCTGCCCACTCGCCGATGAGAAAATCCAAGTTCCGATACTCAGGGTTCGGACACCGAAGCGTGGTGACGGAGGGCCCGTTCAGAAGGGGGCCCTGGTAGAGAGGCTCCCGCCTGGAGAATTCCATGATCCAACTGGAATCCCAGGTTCTGCCGGCGTCGGTGGAAAAACCGTCCTGCCAACGGAGGGAGTTCGGAGTGACGTCGGAAAAGGTGAAACGGGTCAGGGTGGTGTCTCCCTCTGCCGTGATGCTCTGGCTGAAGAACTCTCCACGATTGTGACGGAAACCCCCACCGAGCTCGCCGAAGCGGGGGTCACCAGCGTTGGGCCACAACAGGACCAGATCCCACTGTCCCCGCTGGGGATTGAAGGCACGAACGCTGAACCCAACCACGAAGTCCCCGAATGCGTGACCCCTCCAGTGCTCCACCAGACCGCACCCTGCAACGACGGG
>JBDHGR010000507.1:0-3561 GCA_039589815.1 Gemmatimonadota bacterium
GTACACCGGGCAAGGGGAACATTCCACCCGAGAAGAACATGAGGATGAAGAACGGGAAGGTCCCCACCGTCACGAGATCGAAGACCGTTCTGAGGAAGGCCGCCACCAAAACGCTGAAAGCCATGATGGAGAGGCTCGTCAGAGCCCCCACCAGTAGAAAAAGAAGGAGTGAGCCGTTGGCCCGGTAACCGACACCCATGGCAGTCAGGAAAGTCAGGGCCAAAGCCAAAACCCCCACGATGAGCTGCGTAGCGCTCACGGATGTGAGCCACTCGACGGTGGTGAGATTCGAGAGGCGTAGGCGGATGAGGGTGCCTTTGTCCTTTTCCCTGATGAGCGCTCCCGCTGCGGTGAACATGAGCATCATGACGGCCAGAATCAGGAGGCCCGGGACATAAAGCTCGAACTCCGTCAGCGAGGTAGCGGTGGAAACGGTTTCGGGCGCCAGAAGGACTGGGCTTCGGAGCCCAGAGGCGTACTCAACGAAGCCCATGGTGGTCATATCCGCCCAAACCGCCGCCATGAGGTAGTCCGGGTTCGCGGGGTCACCCCGGCTTTTGATGGGGACAGGCAGTGGATTCCCGCCTTCCCGAGCGGCAAGGATTGCCTCCGAAAACCCAGGAGGAACAAAGAGGGCCAAATCAACACGACGGCTCTGAAGGAGCCCCTCCACATCTTCAGCATCGACCATACGGACCCGAAGGATCGTATCACCCTCCGGGGCCCGCACGGCTCGAAGCACTTCCACCAACTGATCCCCGAGCTCCACCTGGTCTCCGGTCTCGGTCCTGGCCCCCCGGTCCTCGTTCACCACGGCAATAGGGTAACTAGGCGTCGTGTGACCCAGATATGCGTACATGAGGAGGACGAAGAAAGGTGCAAACGTGAGGGTCATGCTCAACATCTTCCAGTCGCGGAAGGTCTCCAGCATCTCCTTTCGGAAGAGGGAGAGAAGGCGGGGGAGGGCGGGTAGGTTCATTCCCGGAGTCCTCTCCCTGTTAGTGAGACAAAGACGTCCTCGAGGGTTGGTTCTCTGAGGGTGACGTCTTTCACTTCGATCCCAGCCGCCCGGAGGCTCTGAAAAAGCACAGGGATGTGATCGTGGAGGGCGAGGCCCGAGAGTCGGAGGGTACCCGGGAGACTTTCCAGAACTGATAGACCCTCAGGTAACCGTTGGCGGAAGCTAACGACGCCGGGGTCATCCTCCCCCTGGGAACTCTCCTCGATGGTTATCTCGAGGATCTCCCCGCCGGCATGCTCCTCTTTTAATCGTTCCGGGGTGTCGAGAACCAGGAGTCTCCCATGGTCGATGATGCCGATCCGGCCAGCAAGCCGATCAGCCTCGTCCATCTCGTGTGTGGTGAGAAGGACGGTCTTCCTCGGGACCAGGGAGAGTATGTACTCCCTGACCAGAATGCGGCTTTGGGGGTCCAATCCGGCCTGGGGTTCGTCCAGGATCAGGAGATCCGGGTCGTGGACCAAAGCCAAGGCAAGGTTGAGCCTACGCTTCATCCCGCCGGAGAGTGTCTTTGCGAGCCGGTTCCGTTTTTCCGAGAGGCCCAAGATATCCAGGAGTTCCAGTGACCGGCGCTTCGCTTCCCGCCGGCTCAGATCGTACTGGGTCCCCACGAACACGAGTTGTTCGAGGCAGGTGAGGGACTCCCAGATCACCAGTTCCTGGGGGCATAGGCCGATGCGACGCCGGCACTCGCGGACGTTCTCGCGGAAGCTCCGTCCGCCCACGCGGATCTCTCCGTCGTTCGCTTCGAGAAGGCCGCAAACCATACGGATGGTTGTGGTTTTCCCGGCGCCATTGGGCCCCAGGAAACCAAAAACCTCCCCTCTGGACACATCCAGGGAGAGGTCACGTACCGCCTCCAGATCCCCGAAGGATTTTCGGAGGTGGGCAAGGCTCAGGATGACTGATGTGTCGGCCGAGAGCATGGGTTGTCGTCCGGCACCCGATTGAGGAAGGCGGGCCGAGATCCCACCTCCCGAGGGAGGAACACCGGTCCAGGAGAAACATGGGGGCGGGCGGACCCGACCGCCAGTGAGGAGGAGGTGGCGTAGGGGCCTTATTCTGCCCTGGAACATCGAGACCCGCCATTTACGGAAACCCGATGAAATCCCGGTTTCCGATTCTCAGAAAAAAAGGGATACTTGCGCGAGAATCGGTTAAACGTACATTCGCATGTGAGTATCCCATTATCCTCCATCTGGATTCGCCACGTGGTCAGCAAGACGGCCCTGCACGCCATTCGTGCTCTTTGCGCCCTCGCAAAGCTCCCAGAGGGAGAGCGTGCCGGTGCGGCGTTCATCGCTGACTCGATTGGTGCCCCGCCCAACTACCTGGGAAAACTCCTTCAGACGCTCTCGCGGGAAGGATTGGTGGAATCCAAGAAAGGCTTGGGGGGCGGATTCAACCTTGCGCAACCGCCGGAGGCCATCACGCTGATGGACGTCGTCGACCCTATCGATCAGGTGGCGCGATGGTCCGAGTGCTTGCTTGGGATGGCAGAGTGTTCCCCTGAGAACGGATGCGTGGTCCACGATCGTTGGGGGCCCCTCCGTGACGGCTACCTGGCTCTCCTTCAGGAGATCTCCATAGCCGATTTGGTCGGGACGGGTGCTGATTTGAGCGGAGATTTCTTGAAGAAGAGCGCCGCGAAGCGGTCCCGGGGCAATGACCGCACAAAGGAAGAAAAAGTGTCGTGAGCCCAGAGCAACGTGAGGTCCGAGGCGGCTTGAGGACCAGGACAGGAGACGAGTAGAAGGATGTCCGAACAGGCCAACCCAGGGAGGTTCCCGGCACGCTTCAATGAGATGGCGTGGTACCGTACCAATGTGCCCTGCATGGAAGCCTGCCCCGTCCACACCGACTCGGGCCGCTACGTGCAGTTGGTGGCTGAAGGGCGGTACGAAGAGGCGTTTCTGGTGGCCCGGTCCCCAAACCCACTTGCGTCCATCTGCGGACGCGTCTGCGCTGCTCCCTGTGAAGATGCCTGCCGCCGGGCGAAGATCGACGAGGCGGTTTCCATCCGGGCCCTGAAGCGGTTCGTCTGCGAACGATTCGGAGCCGAATCCCCGCGCCCCGACACGTATCGAAACCTTTTCCAGGGTGGGGAACCAGAGGACGTCACCTCCAGCGACCCCGGCTGCCAGAGGCGGTGGCATCTGCCGGTCTTGTCCACAGGAGCTCCCGGAGCAGCTGCGTCTCCCACCCCTGAAGGGAAAAAGGTGGCCGTGGTCGGTTGTGGCCCGGCCGGCCTCGCATGTGCCCATGACCTATCTGTGTTGGGTTATCAGGTCACCCTGTTCGATGCCCTGGACCACCCCGGCGGGATGCTTCGCTATGGCGTCCCCGAATACCGACTGCCGCGTGGAGTGATCGAACGGGAGGCAGCGTTGATCAGGGACCTGGGTGCGGAGTTCCGGATGGGAACCCCCCTGACAGCCGAATACGGGCTCGAGGATCTCCGGAGGGAGGGGTTCGAGGCCTTCTTCCTCTCCATCGGGGCCATGCAGGGCCGGGACCTGGACCTCCCCGGCCGGGACCTGGAC
>JBDHGR010000508.1:0-3558 GCA_039589815.1 Gemmatimonadota bacterium
TCCCTGGGCGGCGAGGCAACAGCTGGCTTCGTTCCTTTTTGCCAGCTTCCATCCCCTGGCGGTTCGTTCGTCCAGCCTCCTGGAAGATTCCCCGTACCAGCCCTTTGCGGGAATCTTCGAAACCCTCATGCTCCCGAACGACCATCCGGACCCTGCGGTCCGGTTGGAGGAGCTGATCCAGGCGATCAAGGCGGTCTATGCATCGACTTTCTCGAGGCACAGCAAGACTTTCCTGGAGGCAACTCCCTACCGGCTCGAAGAAGAAGCCATGGCCGTCATCGTTCAGAAGTTGGTGGGCAAAGAGCGGGACGGCTTGTTTTATCCGGATTTGGCTGGTGTTGCCCGCTCCTATAACTACTACCCCACTCCTCCTATGACCTCGACGGACGGAATCGCCGCCGTGGCCCTGGGGTTGGGCAAAACGGTAGTCGAGGGTTCACCTTGCTTCCGCTTTTGTCCGTCCTTTCCCCGACACAACGTGGAGTTCTCCACGGTCGAGGACATGGTGAACAACTCCCAGCGCGAGTTCTGGGCCCTCCGTTCCCGAACCGATGAGGATTCAAGTGAGGACAGGGAAGACGGACGACTGGTTCAGGCGCCTCTGAGCGTGGCGGAGGAGCATGGAGTGTTGAAATGGGTCGGGTCAACCTTTTCCCCAGAGAACAATACCGTTTACGACGGCCTCTCACGGGACGGCATCCGTCTGGTCAGCATGGCCCCTATTCTGAAGCTGGACATGTTCCCTTTGGCGGAAATCCTGAAGGATCTCCTGGAGGTTGGGGCTGCCGGGACCAGCTCCCCGGTGGAGATCGAGTTCGCCGTCAACATGAATACTCCACCGGGCCAGCCCAAGGAATTTGCCTTCCTCCAGCTACGCCCCCTCTCCTCCAACCGCGAGCTGGACCTCATCGAGACAGGAGAGGTTTCCCCAAGAGCCTTGATTTGTGAGAGCCCCTCGGCACTGGGCCACGGCCATCTTGACGAGATTTTCGACGTTGTTGTGGTGGACAAGCACCGTTTCGAACGGGCCCAGAGCCAGGAGTGTGCCCTGGCCGTCTCCCAGTTCAACCGGAGGCTTGCGCAGGAGGATCGTCCGTACGTCTTGATCGGGGTCGGACGGTGGGGCTCAACTCATGCCTGGTTGGGAATCCCTGTTCGTTGGGCCGACATTTCGGGGGCTCGGGTCATCGTGGAGGCCGGATTCAAAGATTTTCGGGTGACCCCCTCCCAGGGAACCCACTTTTTCCAGAACCTGACGTCCTTGAACATTGGGTATTTTACGGTAAACCAGGAAATGGGTGAGGGTTTCGTTGATTGGGACTGGCTGGCCGACTGTGCGGCTGTGGATGAGATTGGCCCTGTCCGCCACGTGCGGTTCGATAGCCCTGTGATGGTCACCATGAACGGGACCACTCAGCACGGGATCATCCGAAAGCCAGAAGGGTGATCAGCGCGGCCGTGTTCGCCCCCACCAGGGTCCAGCCAACTTTCTTCAGATGCCTGGGGTGGAACCTCAGAGCTGATAGCGACAGGACCGCGATGGAGGGTGCCGCCACGGCCACCGCTGGCCACAGGTAGGGAGCCTCCCCAAACAGTGCCATCCCGCCACAGAAGAGCACCGTCACCCCGCTGGCCCCCGGCGACCCCCACCTCGTCCATCGACTCCGGGCCGTGTTTTTGTGCCGGGCCTTGATGGCGTGGACCTCAAGGGTTCCCAGGACAAAGCTTACCCACCATACTGCGGCCGCCGCGGTCATCCGTTCGGCGCTCGCGGAGGATGCCGCCCCCAGCGGGAACACTGATGTGGCGAATACCGTGATGACCAACAGCTCTCCCGACAGGGATTTCTGGCGGCCCATGAGGAAGAGAGGCAGGAGCGCCAGAAGCGGAACAACAGGAAAGAGAAGACTCGGCCAGACGAGGCGGCCGGCTCCAAACACGCCGAGGCTTCCCGACAACGTTCCGATTCCCAGGAGGAGGCCGGCCCGATGCCTGGACCGGACCGCCTCCTCGACCTGGAGCCGAGCTCCCCGTAGACCCAGAAGGATGGCCAATGGTTCGTGTGCGAGGAAGAACGCCCATGCGGCTGCGGCCAGTGCCAATGCCGAGACGGTTGGGGGCGCCAGGGCCAGGCCGGTGACCAGGGGAAAGGCCAGCTCGGCGTAGGCCCCGTGTTCACGGGGCAAAAGGGATCTGGAGGTGGTCATACGGGCTCTGGGTCTTACGGTGCCGATCAGCTTGCTGAGGCTTGAATTAGCCCCATGACCTCCCTGAGAGTTCCCAGGGCTTGATCAGCTTCTTCCCTGGAAAACACCAATGGGGGCCGGAACCGGACTGACTTCGGGCCGCAGTTGAGCACTGCCAGGCCCCGATCCCAGCATTCCTTCCACACCGTCCGGCGCATTTCACCGTCAGGGAGATCCAGGGCTAGGAAGAGACCCCGGCCACGAACGTTGGTGACGAAGGGAAAGTCGGTAGCCAGGGCTCCCAGGCCTTCTTTTAGGTAAGCCCCCACGGAGGCGGCATTCTCCACGAGCCCCTCTTCATCCATGATTTCCAGGTACCTGGCACAACGAACCATATCGGTCAGGTTCCCGCCCCAGGTCGAGTTGATTCGGCTGGAGACCTTAAAGACGTTGGTTGGCACCTCATCGATGCGGACCGTGCTCATGATCCCGCAAACTTGAGTCTTCTTGCCAAATGCGAGGATGTCCGGCGTCACCCCCAGTTGCTGAAAGGCCCACATGGTCCCGGTGGACCCCAGGCCGGTCTGCACCTCATCAAATACCAGGAGAGCCTCGAAGCGGTCTGCATAATCCCTCAGTCGACGGAAGAACTCCGGTCGAAAATGGTGGTCTCCTCCTTCACCCTGGATAGGTTCGATGAGGATGGCGGCGATCCCGTGGGGGTCTCGGGCGAAGGCTTCCTCGATTTCCGAACAGGCCTTCTCCTCTTTGGCGGCCACCCTGTCCTCATTCATGGGAAAGTCGATGAACGGGCTGGAAATCCGCGGCCAGTCGAAGGTCGGAAAATCCCGGGTCTTCGTGGGATCCGTATTGGTGACGGAGAGGGTATACCCGCTCCTCCCGTGGAACGCATCTCGGAAGTGGAGGATCTTGTCCCCTCCCTCTTCGATTCCCTGTGCTCGGTTCTTCTGGGCCTTCCAATCGAAGGCCGTTTTCATGGCGTTCTCGACCGCGAGAGCGCCCCCCGCCACAAAAAAGAGGTACCGGAATTCCGGGGGGGCGGCCAGTTTCCGGAAAGTCCTGACGAACCCCGCGAACTGGCGGGAATAGATGTCGGAGTTGGCAGGATTCGAGAGGGCTGCCGTCATGAGACTCTTCCGGAACCCACCATCGTTCAGCTTGGGGTGGTTATGGCCCACCGGCAGTGTCGCGAAATACCCATAACAGTCCAGGTACTCCTTCCCCTCCAAGGCGTCGACAATCACGGCTCCATGCGATTGCTCAAGGTCGATGACCACATGGAAGCCATCTACCAGGATATTCTCTTTGAGAATCGGGAAGACCTGATCGGTAGGTACGGTGACCTCGGGCA
>JBDHGR010000509.1:0-6198 GCA_039589815.1 Gemmatimonadota bacterium
GATTGTAAAGTGGGGCGATGAGGAGGACCACGGAATCCGCCCATTGAGCGTGCTGGCCCGCCGCCAGTTCCCGAAGGAGGATCAGAAGAGCCTCTTTCCCCGAGATCTCACCGGCATGGATCCCTCCCTGCACGTAGAGTCGGGCCTTGCCGCTTGCTCTCACCGCTGCGGGAGTGGCGTCGGCCACTTTCCCTACTACCACCAGGGGAATGGACCTGCCTTCGGATGAGGTGCCCATGGACGTGAGGTGCATGTCCGGGTGCCTGCCAACGACCTCGGAGACAAAACCCATCAACTCGTCGTAACGAGTCGTCTGCCGAAACTCGCTTCGCTCCGCAGCCGTTGATGGAGATCCGGCCTCCTGAGCCGGCAAGTCCAAGGGCAAACTGAGCAGGAAAGGAAGGGTCAGGAGGCTGGAGAGGCCCCACCTCCCGATTGATCGCTTGGTCATGATCTACCTCACGGAACGGTTCAAAAACCAATCCAGTACCGGATCGGAGCGGGACCCAAGGTACGGCCCCAGTCAGGGGAGTGTCCAATGAGTATGAGTTTGGAACAAGTGGTTTCGGAACCGTGCAACCGCCCGGCAGGGCGCAGTTCCCGGTCGTACCTGCACCTTCCCACTAGTGGAGGGTTTTGAGCAAAGCCTTTAGGTGGGCCTCTTCAATGGGGGCTCTCGCCACCAGCAAACCCCTTCCCCGTTCCATCACCACCTGGCTCCAGCCCGGCGGTAGAGAAGCCTCCAGGACGTTGGCATAAACGTGACGGCCCGGCGCCACCTCAAAGGGTTCCCCAACTTCCCGGCGGCGCGTCTCCGGGTCCGTCCCCAAAAGCAGACCGAGGTAGTGCAACTCGAGCGTGTCCCCCGGTGAAAGTAGTTGGCGAACCAAAAGGGCCTTTTCACCAGGTACTCGCTCTTCCCATTCGATCGAGACCACCTTGAGGCCGGGAACGGGGGGCGCCGCCTGCATCTCTCTGGCCGCCAGAGCGAGGCCAGGGTCCACCCCCAAGGAGTCGGCCAGACTCACGACCTCTTCCATCTCGGTCGCTCCCGTGACCACCAGCTCCTCCAGTGCAAGAGGTACCGATCCCAGGCGGGCTTGCGCTCGATCCTGTTCCTGGACCTCACCACGTCCCCGGGCCTGTCCGACCCCCTCAGCAGCCGGCTCCGGCGGCGGTGGATCATTGGCCACCTCCTCCTGCTCGGGCGGGGCCATGACGGTCCTCGCCTCCACACCTGCAGATGGAGGGCCGGCGGTCTGGAGGGAGTCAACCGCGAAGTCCATCGAGGAGGTCTCGGGTAGCACCACCCGTTCGGGGCTTGCAGACGAGCTCCGTGGCCGACCCGTCTGGGGGACGGACGTCCAAACTTGCCCACCCATCCAACCAACGCCCAGTGCGAGAACGATGGTTGCCGCCCATGCCAGTGGAAGTCCCTTCAGAGGGCCTCGGTAATGGGGTTTTTTCTCAACGTCTTTGCCGGCACCCAGCAGGGCCGGACCAGAGGCCTCAGCCCTCTCCCTGAGCTCTTCGAACGTCGGGAGTCCGACCTCGCCCAGTTCTGGACTCCCAAGGATCTCCGTCGCCCTGGACCGAACGCGATCTTCGTCCTGGAGGCGTTCCCGGCAAGCGGGGCACGCAGCAATATGGTCCCGGACCTCTTCCCCCCGGCTGCCCGGCAGAAGATCCGCTGCCCCATCAAGAAAGGCGTGGAGCTCCCCGTCAGTTACGTGCCGCATTTACCCTCTCCATCTCCTGGTGGGCTTCCACCAGCCTCTGTCGGGCCCTGGCCAGGGTGGTGCCGATGGCGCCCTGTGCAAGGTCGGTCACCTCGGCGATCTCTCGGTAGCTCAAACCCGCGTCCCAAAGAAGCAGGACTTCTCGATCCCTTTCGTTCAACCCTCCCAAGGCCCCTCTAACCTGGGCCCATTCCTCCTTTTCGAGCACCATTTCATCCGGCTTCGGCCCTCCTTCCCTCTCCTCTTCCTCACTTCGGAGAAGGGCAAGATGCCGTTTCCGGCGCAGCACAGTCCTGGCCTCGTCCCGTGCCAGGTTCGTGGCAACCCGGAAAAGCCAGGCTCGGGGGTTCTCCGGATCATGCCGGAGGGCCCGGACGAAAACCTCCTGGGCCAGGTCCCGAGCCCTCTCCAGATCCCAGACCTTTCTATGAAGGAACCGAACCAACTCTTCGAAGCTGCTCCGGTAAACCTCCCCCCAGTCAACGCTCACCTGTCGTTTCTCTCTCCAACACGATCGGGACGGAAGCCATAATCAGGCCCTGGCAAGGAACATCTTCCATACACCACCCCACATGCTCTGGTGCCTCTGATCCTGAATGACGTGCCACCCTCTCAGATTTGCACACGCATAAGACCTTCGACGGAAGAAGAGAGGACCCGCCGGCGAAAAAAAACGCCAGCGGGCCGCGCAGAGAAAGCTTCAGATGAGAAAGCTTCAGATGAGGAGGTTCTTTCAGATCGTGGGGCTCAGCCGCCCCTGCTTCAGCCGCCTTGCCTGAGGATATGCACCTTCCCGCCGAAGGTCTCCACCTCGATGCGGGCCGTACCGGTGCCAGTCTCGAACTCCAGCTCTTTCCGGTTCAACCCTGGAATCCCCTCACCCTTCGTGGGCTCGGTGGGAGCACCCGGGTAATCGACTTCTATATCTCCGGCCAGGGTTACCACCTCCACCTGGGCATTCATATTGGCCGGAAGATAGAGCCATATCTCCCCTCCATGGCTACCGAAGCTGTAGTTGCCACCGTCCTGGATGGCGCCGTCGAATCTGAGGGAACCTCCCACCGTCCCCACCTCGACGTCGGACGACGTGATTCCCTCGAGTGTGAGTCCTCCGCCGACACTCTCAGCGGAAACACCTCCGCTGCAATTCAGGATGGTTACCCCACCAGCGACCCCGGTTACTTCGAGATCACCTTGGGCATCCTCCACATGAATCTCGCCATTCACCGATCCCAGGGAGATGGATCCCCGGCCTCCCACGACTCTGATGGGACCGTGAACCGTCCCGACTTCGACTTCCCCCTCAGTACCCTGGATGTCTACGTCGAGAGCGACACCCTCGACCGTCAGGTCGAAACGCCGGGGCACATAGATCTCGAAATCGATGGCGTCGGCAATGCCGTAGCCTTTTTCCATCTCCGGTCCAACGGAGATTGTGCTCCCCGAACGGTCCACCGCGAGGGAGAGTTGGCCGGCATGATCGGCCTGGATCTGAACCGCATCCCTTTCCCAGGCCCGAACGACCACCTGACCTTGGAAGCTTTCTACCTCCAGACGGGACGCGCCGTTGGCCTGCACGATCGTGTCCGTGGGCTGGATGAGAACTGCTGCGCTCAACGCGCCGACTACGATACCAGTGAGCATGGTCTTCCTCGGTTGTCCTCAGGTGTTGGCATAGACTGCCATCGCCGCTTTCCGCAGCAGGTCCATTTTCTTTCGAAGGTTGTCAGCCAGAAAACGCTGAAGGATGGGGCTGGCCGGGTCCTGCCGAACCGCCTCCCCGGCCTCCTCGATGGCCAGGTCGATGGTTCGTACCTCACGGCCCCTTTCCAGGACGCTCTCCAGGTCTGCCACCGCCTCGTCATAACCACTGTAGGCCTCCTCCCAACCCACGAACTGAACGGGGGTCGGGGGGAGTGGATCCGCCAGGCCTCCAGAATCAGCCCGACCCGAGAGGAACGTCCAGACCGAGGCTCCGGAGACCACCATGAGAGCGATGCTTGCTGCCAGGAGCTGCCAGGCAGGGAGGCTCACCCTGCGACTACGACGAGGCTCGAGGCTGTCCCTCCGCGGTACCTCCCGACCATCTTCCATATCCGCCCCAGCCGGGTCCTGGATCCCGGCCCCCTTCACCCGCCAAGCGATCTGGGGCCAGAGGTCCCTGGAGGGTTGGGCCTCAACGGGCAGGCTACCAAGATCCTTCAGGAGGCTCGTCAGGCCCTCCAGCTCCTCACGACACTCAGGGCACACAGCAATATGTTCCCGCACCTGCTTCTCGATGTCCGGGGTCACAAGTCCGTCCCGGAAGTCATGAAGCGTGCTTTCGTCGATGTGCTCAGTCATGAGTTCAGCTTCTCCCTCATCATCTTTCGAGCTCGGTGGATCTGAGCTTTCACCGTACCCAGTGCCACACCCTGCAATTTCGCGATCTCGTCGTATTTGTATCCGTAAACATCCCGGAGAATCACGACTTTTCGGGCGCCTTCCGGGAGGCTGGCGATAGCTCGCTCGAGGTCCAGCCTGGTCCCGGGGAACTCCACCTTGACCCGCCCCAGATACTCTCCGGGGTCTCCGACCAATTCTTCCCGGGACTCCCTTCGGCCTTTTGTCCTCCCTTCTTGAAGGACCACGTTCACGGCCAACCGGTGGAGCCAGGTCGTGAACTTGCTCTCCCCGCGAAAACTCCCCAGCCGCTCCCAAGCCCGTACAAAAACGTCCTGCGTCAACTCCTCCGCCCTTTGTGCGTCCCGTGCCATGCGAAGACAGAGTGCATAGATCCGGCCAACCAACCGACGGTACAGCGCCTCGAAGGCCCGGGAATCGCCGGATTGAGCCCGTTCCACCAAGGATCCGGTGCTGAGTCCTTCCCAGAACCCCGCCACCTCTGCGCTGGCCAACGGGGCTGCGCCCATGCCTTCTCCGGAAGAGTTCTCCTCTTTCTTCACAAACTTAGATCCCGGAAGGTTTGGGTTTGTTTGAACGGATTCAGGACCCGTTATTGGACAGAGGCCACCAACTCGGGAAAACTCGGGTGTGACCGCAGCGGTTCGAAGATGGGATCCAGCATCAATTCCACCCGGGTAAGCGGGGACGGAATGGACAGGGCGGTCTGAAGCTCCTGCACAGCGAGATCGGTGGCCCCTATCAGCATATAGATCAGGACCAGGTCCCGAAGATGGTCTGCCCCAGCATAAGCATCATCCTGAACGGAAAGGCTGGACACCGCCGTGGAACCTTCCGCCACGGCACTGATTTCCTCCCCCAGGAGTGCATAGGCAAGGCCCAACTTCGCGTGGGCCCGGGCGATGACTCCGGTCTGCACGGGGCCGGGGTTTTCTGCCGCCGCATCCAAGACCTCCTGGCTGGCCATCCGAAGGGAGTCGGCGTATGCGTCCCGGAGACCATCGTTCCCCAACAGGTGATAGAGGAGGGCTCGCCGTTCGTGTGCCGCACCCAACCCACCTCGGGGCGCTTGAGATCGGCCCCGCTCCCTGGAGGGCCGGGTCCCCACCCTGCCCATGGCCCCCTGCAGATCTCCTCGGTAATAGGCCAGCTCAGAATCAAGGAGGGGCCGGTTCATGGAAGGCCCCGCCCCAGAAAGCCCCTCGATGAACTCCCTGGCCGCAATCGTGTCCCCCGTGGAGGCCAACCGAATCCGAAGCAGGTCCCGATAAGCGGTCCCGACCTCGGGAGCCAGGGAAGCGGCAAGCTGAAGGTACCGCTCTGCCTCTTCCCAACGACGCATCCGAAGGTTGGTTTCCCCAAGGGTGTAGATCAGGTTGTAGGACCGGTAGTCGTAGGAGCGGGCTCGTTCGAAGGCGGCCAGAGCCTCTTCCCACCGGCCCTGCCCCCGCAAAATCAGACCGATGGCGGTGATGACATCGGCGTCGCTCGGCTTGAGGGCTTCCGCAGCAGCAAAGTGCCTCAGGGCCTCCTGTGAATCCCCTCGGCCGTAGAAGTAGAAGTAACCCTGGGCCAGCCTGGTCTCCACCGCATTCGGGGCCAGGGCGATGGCCCGATCCAGGGCCTCCGTGGCCAATTGGGCCTGGTCCTGGGCTCCCGGGAAATTCCAGAAGATCCACATTCGGGCTTGGGACAGGGCTGCGAAAGCTGTGGCGAATTCCGGATCGATCTCCGTCGCTTCCTGGAAGAACCGTACGGCTTGGAGGGCGTTGATTCGGTTCTCTCGAAAATCCCACTCCGACAGGCCCTCGGTATACTTATCGTATGCCGCCGGGACCATTACCGGTGCCGCTTCCAACTCGGCCAGTTCCTCGGTCGTCAACTCGACCTGAAGAGCCCCGGCAATTTCCTGAGCGATCTCGCTCTGGACGGCAAATACGTCGGTGTCCCGGGAGTCGAACGTCTCAGACCAGACATGGGCTTCCGTGCGGGTGTCAATGAGCTGCGCCACCACCCTGACCTGGTTCCCCTGGCGCCGAACGCTCCCCTCCAGAAT
>JBDHGR010000510.1:0-3542 GCA_039589815.1 Gemmatimonadota bacterium
AAAGACCTCTCGAACGAGAGTGAGATCGAAACCCAGCTGGATGCCGCATCCGAAGCCTTGGCGGAGCTGGACAATGACCTCCGCCGGCCCCCTCCCCGCATGGGATACCGTCAGTATCCCCGGCTCTCCGAACAGCTGAGCTTCGCCACACGGGGCTTCACCGGCTCCCAGGCCCGCCCGACGGAGGGCCAACTCCAGGTGTTGGTGGAAGTCGAGGAGCAGATCCGAATGAAGGAGGGCACCTTACGCTCCATCATCGACGGGCCTATCGCCGATCTGAACCGCCTGCTCGGCGGCCAGGCCAGGATCCTGGTGGGCGGAGGGGACTGACCATGCGTGCTCCGATCTCCCGTCTCCTTTCCCTGGCGTGTCTCCTGTTCCTTCTCCCGGGACCCAGGATTGGAGCCCAGGATTCGGATTATGAATTCAGGTACCACACCTATGCCCAGTCCACGGCCATTCTCCGTGCCCTGGCTGCGGACCACCCCGGTCTCGCCAAGCTCTATTCCATAGGGAAAAGCGCCACCGGGCAAAAAGAGATCTGGTGCATCGAGATCGGGAATCAGGACACCGGGGCTCCAGAAACCAAGCCGGCGGCTTATTTCGACGGCAACCAGCATGCTTCTGAGGTGACAGGCGGTGAGGTGACCCTTTATCTGGCCCACTACCTCCTCTCACACTACGGCACGGATCCCGACGTTACGCGCCTCCTGGATACCCGGACCACCTATATCGTGCAGAGGGGGGATCCGGACGGGGCGGAGGCGATGATCACCGGAGCCGTGGATTGGGACCCGCAACTCGCTCCAGGCGCCAGAGATGCCGACGGGGACGGCTTGATGGGGGAAGATGGCCCGGAGGATGTCGACGGAGATGGCCAGATCCTCGAGATGCGGATCCGCGACTCCAACGGCCAGTGGAAAACGTTTGGCCCTGAACCTCGCCTCATGGTTCGCAGGGAAGAGGGTGACACGGAGGGGCCGTTCTACCGGGTTCTCAGGGAAGGCCAGGACAATGACGGGGATGGGGAGGTCAATGAAGATTCCCCGAACACCGGCTTTATCTCCAACCGAAATTACCCGGCCTACTGGGCGTCCACCGATGCCCGTTTCCGAGGCGGCGGGGACTACCCGCTTCAGGAACACAACGCCCGGGTCCTTGTGGACTTCATTCTCTCGAAGCCCCAGATCTCCCAGATCGAGTCTTGGCACACCACGTCAGGGATTCATCTCCGGCCCTACGCTGCCAGGCCCGACACGGATTTCCCGCCCCAGGATCTCCAGGACTACAGCGCGATTCTGGCCAAAGGCACGGCCATTACCACTTATCCCGTGGCCTCGGTCTACAACGATTTCACCACGATCCTGCCCGGCGTCCCTTTCGACGAACAACCCGGGGTGCGTCACGGAGTGTTCATCGACTGGTCTTATGTCCACCAAGGGCTCTTTTCCGTCACCACCGAGCTCTGGACCATGGAGCCGTTCGTAAATGAGATGGGATGGGGAGAGATCCCCAGGGACAAGCCTCTGTTCGCCATCCCCGGCCGGTACAACCGACCGGATGTGAAAGCGGCGGTCCTGCGGTGGCTGGATGCCAACCAGGGGTCAGCGAAACTCTCCGGCGAGGGTTTCATCGACTGGAAGAGATTCCAACACCCGACCCTGGGTGAGGTGGAGATCGGCGGTTTCACCCGCTACTGGCTCCGGAATCCGCCACCGGGTCCATTCCTCCAGGAGGTCGTACAGGACCAGGCCGAGTTCGCCGTGGTCCGGGCCCTCCTTACCCCCATCGTGAAGATCCAGGATGTGTCCGTTGAGAGGGGTGGGGCTCCAGACCAATGGATCGTCACGGCCACGGTGGCCAACGAAGGGTATCTCGACACCTCCATGGAGCAGGCCCGACGAACGAACATCTCCCAGGCGGACCGGGTCAGGATCGAATTGAGCGATCACGCAACAACAGACGACTCTCCCACCGTATCCTTCCCCTTCATGCGGGGGACCAGGGAGTCTGAGTTCCTGAGCCTATACCGGGCTTCGTGGGCGGTGAAGGCGGAGGAAGGAACGACCGTCAGTATCGTTCTTCAGTCAGAGAAGGGCGGAGTCGATCGTAGGGAGGTCGCGCTGGGGGCTGCTGACTCTACCTGACGATCTGCCCTTCTCCATCCACTCTTACCGAAAGGGAGCCGGCCCGGTAGTCCCTGGGATCCACATCCTCCATAAGGAGGGTTCTTCGCCCCTTCTTCGTCATTGTGGTGATCTCCACATCGACGGTTCCCTCGCCAGGGACCCCAAAATGTGCAGGTACCACGCTCTGGGCGTTGTAGCCCGACCCGGTCTCGATGATCCGTGTCCCCAGTAGCTGTCGGGTCCCCGATGTGAAGAGTCTCACCTCGGTACCGGCCCTGGTATGGATTCCCTTTTCATTCAGAACCATGACCTTCAATGATCTGGCAGCCTCCTCAGGGGCCAACAGATTCCGGATCACATAGTGATTTGCGCTGGATAGAGCCAGGTCCATGGCTCCGTCGTTATCGAAGTCGGCCCAGATGGATCCGTAACCTCCGACGTTCTCACTGATCGCCAGGGGGGTGACGTCAACGAACTCCCCCCGGTCGTTCTTGTAGAGGGTCCCCGAGGAATAGAGATCGATCCAACCATCATTATCGAAATCCGCCCACGCTGCTGTCCCCCTGTAGCTCTCGTGGGCCAACCCAAGGTCGGCGGCCACGCTGACGAACTCGCCACCGTCGTTCCGATAGAACCCGTCGGTCCCACCCAGCGAAGTCACGAAGATGTCGAAGTCGCCGTCGTTATCGAAGTCTGCGATGTCCGGGCGGATGGTACCCGCCATGTCGTGGTCACCCGGGTTGGGATTAATGGCCCTCCCTCCTCCGTCGAGCCCCAGCTCAGGAGCCACATCCACAAACCGGGTCCCGTCGTTCCGATACATCCGGTTCGCGAAACCGTCCATATTGCCCAGGTAAAGATCCAGATCGCCGTCCAGATCGAAATCGAACCAAACGCCGCCCATGGTGGCCCGGGAGCCGGTGATCCCCATGGATTCAGACACGTCGATGAAGGTCCCGCCCTCGTTTCTGAACAACCTGTTCGGGTAATCACGAATCCCGAAGAAGAGATCCACGTCACCATCGTTGTCGAAATCCACCCAGCTGATCTGACGGGCATGCCCCAACGGAAGTTGAAGGCCGAACTCCTCGGTCACATCGGAAAAAGTGCCCTGGTCGTTCCGGTAGATGCGGCTGGCTAGCTTTGCGTTTCCCTCCTCGGTCCCTGCGGTGTAGCCCACATACAGGTCGAACCAGCCATCGGCATCGTAGTCCCCCCAGGCCACCGCCCTCGTCCCTTCCAGATCGGCCACCCCTACTTCCCCAGCCACGTCCACGAACCTGCCCTCCTCATTTCGGTAGAGGCGATTGGGTTGGTCCGGTCTGAAACCGATATAAAGGTCCAGGTCCCCGTCATTGTCATAATCGGCCCAGGCGTGGGTCATGGACCCTCTATCCCCCATGAGCTCCGGCT
>JBDHGR010000511.1:0-3533 GCA_039589815.1 Gemmatimonadota bacterium
GCTATCGGACACCCCCTCTAACGTTTCGGAAAAATCCTGGGGCGTGGGGAACCGATCCGAAGGCTCCTTCGACAAAGCGCGCCGCAAAGCCGCGGCCATCGGTGGCGAAATCCCGGCCCGGAGTTCTTCGATCCCGGGCGGATCCACGGCCAGGTGCTGGTGAAGAAGGCTTCTCCCGGTGTCTCCTTCGAAAGGCGGCCGCCCCGCGAGCATCTCGAAAAGTACGCAGGCCAGAGAATACTGATCTGCTCGGCCATCGAGGTCCTTCTCCCCAATTACCTGTTCCGGACTGATATAGGTGGGGGTACCCAGAGACGTGCCGGTCTTGGTGATCCGCTCATCCTCGGCCTTGGCCACGGCATGAGCCACGCCGAAGTCGGCCAGGACTGCGTGTCCCGCCTCGAGCATGATGTTAGCGGGTTTGACGTCCCGATGAATTACGCCTTCTTCATGGGCATAGGTCAGAGCACTGGCGATTTCCCGAGTGATTCGGAGCGCATCTCCGATTGGGAGTTGTGTCTCTTCCGTGAGCCGGGTGCGGAGGGTATCACCCTTCACAAAGGGCATGACATAGAAGAGGAAGCCGTCGGCCTCTCCTGAATCATGCAGGGGAAGAATATGCGGATGGGTCAGGTTGGCTACGGTTTCGATTTCCAGGAGGAATCGTTCAGAACCCAATGCCTGAGCTAGACCCGGATCCAAGACCTTCACAGCGACCTGGCGGTTGTGCTTCAGATCATGGGCCAGGTAGACCGTGGCCATCCCGCCGCTGCCGATCTCGCCCTCGATGCGGTACCGGTCCGCGAGGGCCACGTTCAGCCGTTCTTCTGCTTCCTGGCCTGGCGCCATGGATACGGCTCTGGAAAGAGGAGGCCACCTGATCGAGCCTGTGGGCTACAGCGGAAATAATGTTGAGTGTACGAGGGGCGTGGCAAGGATGCCCGAGTCTCATGTGCCGCCAGTCGAGGGTAAAGAAAAGCACTTGTCGTGGAACACTTCCACTGCGGGACCGAGTGCTGAGAAAAGCTCTGAGATGTTGTGTCTCACCCCGGAAGGCACACGTTTCTCGAACGGGATGCCCAGAGCTCCTAAGTGGTCCATCCAATCCAGATTCCCCTGGTAATTCATGTCGGCCGAACCGAACGCAACCAGAATCTGAAGGTCAGGAGCGGGGTCTCGCGCGGCGTATTCTCGAGCCAGGTCCCAGGTATTGTTGGTGGGAGAGTGCACCAGGGGCTCTGGACCCCTCTCTTCTCTACCCTCCTCCTCGGACATCGCCCTCTCCTTTTGATGTCCACCGGACATCGGCGCGGCCGAGCAAAAGAGTTCAGGGTACTTGAACATGATTCGGGCGGTGCCCCGCCCCCCCATCGAAAAACCTTCGATGGCCCGTCCCATACGGTCGCCGATGGTACGATAGGTACGGTCGATGTGGGGAATCAACTCCCGTATGATCGTTGACTCGGCTTTCGAATCCCCGTAGTCGAAATACCCTTCCCTACCCCCGTTGACGAAGACAATGATCCTCGGCCGCACGGCCCCAGACCGGATCCATTCATCAAAAACATCAGCGAGAGCAACGCTCTTCACCTCACTCCCGACACGACCACCGGGAAGATAGTACACCACCGGGTACGACTGATTGGCCTCTTCAGCGGCTTTGTATCCCGGCGGCAGATAGACGACGTAGCCGACATCGAGAGCCATCAGGTCGCTGTGATAAGTGCCATGCTCCAAGCGTTCACTAGCCCCCTCAGGCATGGGGTTTACCCACCGGAAACCTGTTTCCTGGGCAACCCCCGCTGTACCGAAAAGAAGCGATGCCGAAAGGGCAAAGCGCATGGGGATCATGGTGAGTCTCCTCGAGCAAAGGACGATCTCAAAACAGAAAACCCTGGTTCTCTTGGGTCTCCACCCATGGTACTCCTGACCCCGGTTCCGCACTCAGGCCATCAGGCCCCGCCGCACAGATTGGGAGAGGGGGAGTGTAACGAACCATTTGGTTCCCGGCCGACTAGCCCCGCCACCTCACGTTTCCGCGGAAACGTCCCCTGCGGCGAGGCCCCGGAGGGCCGGGCCGGGGTTCGTCTTCAGCCTATTGGCTACTGCGTGCAAACGCCCCCAGAGGCCCGAGCTTGAACCGGGCGTTACCCAAAGAACGGGTACGGTACGTCCGGGGACACGGTTGACTCCAACTCCAAGGCTGAGTCTTCGTTTGCCTGGCACCCCTCCGAGGTTCAGCCGGATCCTTGAAGAGCAAGGTTCGCGTGAAGGTTATAAACCATAATGAGATCCCCCTGGGCCCCCGATTCATCTTGGCGGATCATCACAAAAGTATGGTCGGAATCCCGGTAGTCGAATCCGCTGGCCGAGTTGCTCACAAAGTAGGGATCTGAAGGAAAGAGGTCCCTTCTCCCCTGCACCGAGAACGTGGGACCGGTGCTCACGCTGACTGCGACCATTCGCCCCTGCGATCGGGCTCCCTCTCGGTAAAAGAGCGTTCTCCCGTCATCACTCCAGACAGGCGTCCACCCGCCATTCACAGAGATCTGAAGCCGGAACTCGTCTGCATTCGGGAAGGAGCGAACGTAGACCTGTGCTTCGCCTGACGTAAGGGAGACGTAGGCAAGCCATCGTCCGTCTGGGGAAAGGGAAGGGCTCATCTCGTCGAACCCCGGGTTGGCCGCAATCGAGATATGAACCGAGTCGCCACCCAGATGCCACGCGTGGATGTCGCGGCCGTCGCCCCCTGTCATTCCGGTTCGGTAAACCAGCCACTCGCCTCCAGGGGACCAGTCCACCTCGTCAACGTGCTCCGGCAACTGGAGCAGAAGTTCGGCGGGACCGATCCCGTCGGCGCGTTTCCGGTAGACCGCTCGGTATTCGCCGCGTTTTGAGATGAACGTCACCAGCCTCCCGTCCTCTGACCAGACCGGACGACGGTTGAGTTCCCCGTCCATCGTCAGTCGAGTCATCTGACCGCCGTCCAATGTCCTTACCCACAGGTGGGGAACAGCCCCGAACCCTGTCCCAACCAGCATCTGCGTTTCATCCGGAGATAGGACTACCGACTCCCAGGGCCCCGTCCATCCAGGATCTACCGGTTTCTCGAACCCGGCTTCGTCCACGAGGACAACCTGGCGACGCGGTTCCTGGACCCCGGTTGTGTAGAGTAAAGTTCCGGATTCCGAGACTGCCAGGTCCACTGCTCCCAGCGTCCCGATACCTACCCCCGATCCGACCGTTCGTACCTGCCCCGTAATCTCGAGCTGTTCCTGGTCGAAAGGTGCTACATCCAGCTGTCCATCAGCCCGTACGATCAGCAAATGACCGGTATCGGAGTAAACCGCAGCAACTCCGGAGGTCAAAATCTTCAGATCCGCTGTTTGGAAGTCTGCAGCGGCGATGACGTTCTCCGATCGGGTTTCGTTCACGCCGAGGGCGAACACCGCTCCCTTACCGGTTGGCAACACCCGGACCCCAATGTGCAGTCTCCTTTCTTCGTCCTGCGGTACGACCTCCTGGACTTCCCC
>JBDHGR010000512.1:0-3523 GCA_039589815.1 Gemmatimonadota bacterium
AGCGGATTCAGCCGGACCCCCGGCGTCGCGGCACATACCAGCTCGACTTCGTGACTCCGTCGGGCTATACCGAGGTTCTCCAGGGGAGATCCAAAGGTGGTGAGCCCCCGGATGAGTACCGGTTCGGTATCGTCCGCATCGATCCCGCAACTGACCCGGACAGCGTCCGCATCCGTTGGGTGGAGCTGCCAGAAGCCGGCGGTGAGTCCACGATCATTCACGGACCCTATTGGAGCGTGGAGGGGGACCGAGCGGTGATTCAGGTCCTCTCGCGAGATCACGAACACCGCTGGATTGCACGGCTGGATCCGACCACGGGTGGGACTGAAGTCGTGGATCACCAGCATGATGAGGCATGGATCGGCGGGCCGCCACCGATCGGTGAGCGGCTCCGGCCGGGGCTCCTGGAGTGGATTCCTGGCGGCCGGTTCATTTTCGCGTCCGAGCGGACGGGCTGGAGCCATCTTTATCTCGCAGAGCCGGATGGCACGGTGCGTGCCCTGACAGGCGGAGAGTGGGAAGTCCGAGGGGCACGCCTAAGCCGTGACCGCACCCGTTGGCTCGTGACGGCGAGCCGCGAACACCCAGCAGACGATCATCTCTACCTGATGCCTGCCGCGGGCGGAGAGCTTACACGCCTCACCTCCGCCCCTGGGCGGCATTTTGGCTTTCTCTCCCCGGACGGCCGGCGAATGGCTGTGGTCCATGGTGCGTCGGTCCGGCTTCCCGACCTGTTTTTGGCCGAGGCCCGTGAGGGAGCGGAGGGTGACTGGGTGCGGGTCACCGTGAGCGGCACGGACAACTATTATCGGCATCGATGGGTCCAGCCTGAGATGGTCACCTTTCCCGACAAGGACGGCCGCCCTCTCTGGGCGGCCCTCTTCAAACCGGAGCAGCCGAATCCGGAGCGGGCGGCGGTGATCCACGTTCACGGGGGCGGCTACCGCCAGTTCGCCCACCGGGGCTGGTCGGTCTACGGCTACGACATGCATGTCGGGATGATCAACTACTTGGTCCAGCAGGGCTACACGGTCCTGGACTTCGATTATAAGGGGAGCGCGGGTTACGGCAGGGATTACCGGACGGATGTCTACCGCTCCATGGGCATCACCGATGTGGACGGTGCGGTCACGGCAGTGGATTGGCTGGTCCGGGAGCACGACATCGATCCGGACCGGGTGGGCATCTACGGCATCTCCATGGGCGGTTTCTTCACTCTCATGGCCCTGTTTCGGTATCCCGGGGTTTTCGCCGCCGGCGCGGCGATTGCAGCCCCGACCTCCTGGGAGGACGACAGCACGTGGCCGGTTCCGATCCTGAATCTCCCCTACGAGGATCCGGAGGCATACCGGATGGCGAGCCCGATCTATTACAGCCATCGCCTGGAGGACCCGCTTCTCATCGCCCACGGCTTCCTGGACGACAACGTACACGTTCACGACGCGATTCGTCTCGTTCAGCGGCTCTTGGAGCACGACAAGGAGTTCGAGGTGATGTACTATCCTGTGGAGGAGCACGGGTTCGCCACCGAAGAGAGCCGATATGACTTCAACCGGCGTCTCACGACGTTCTTCCAACGCCACCTGCTCGGGAGGTGGCCTGGCGCGGGTAGGTGAAGGGATTTGGCCTCGGCTTACACGGGCCCTGGTCCGAAAGCTCAGGCGCCGCTTCAGGCGGTAGCTCCGACCGCTGACCCCGTCAGGAGAACAGCGGCGGTCGCTCCTTCTGAAACCCCGTCGCCTCCAGGAGGCGCTGAGCCACGGCCAGAAGCTCTCCCTCCCGATAGAGATGACCCGCCAGGGTCACTCCGAGAGGCTGGCCGTTTGATCTGAGGCCGGTGGGGACCGATACCACCGGGTGGCCCGTGAGGCTCGTGAGGGCATTGAGGCTCCGCCTCGGGTGCCACCAGAGCCCATGGGGGGCAAACACCACATCTACCTCGCTCAGCGCCTCATGGGTTTTTTCCATGAGCCGCTGGCGATCCCGGTTTGCCTGGAGGTATTCCACCGTTGGAACCAGGTGGTTTGCCCGTAGCTCCGTCCCGTGCCGGGGCCTGACGAGATGGGCGTCCAGACCGTCCCGCAGGAACTCGGTGAAGCCTGCTGCACGCTCCACGTATTCCACGAAGAAGTTGAGGTTGCTCGGGGGAAGCTCAACCGGTTGGAGGCTCCCGAACTCAGCGCGTAGGAGGTTGGTCACCCGAGTGTGGTGGGCCCTGTACTCCGGGTCTTCCTCCGCTTCGAAGGCGTAAGACAGGTAGCCTAGACGGAGCTGGGATACGTCCATTTCCGCGTCCCAGTTCACAGGGATGTCCGGCACGGAGAAATCCCGTTCGTC
Organism: Gemmatimonadota bacterium; assembly: GCA_039589815.1. Taxonomy (GTDB): domain Bacteria; phylum Gemmatimonadota; class Gemmatimonadetes; order Longimicrobiales; family Gaopeijiaceae; genus JABDNZ01. The sequence continues at coordinate 2,338 of JBDHGR010000512.1, forward strand.
GGGGCCGGCCATGGCGTGGAGCACAAGGGCGGCACCCTCGGCGGACCGGCACATGGGACCTACTTTGTCCAGGGTCGTGCCTGCCGCCATCACGCCGTGTCGGCTTACGCGTCCGAAGGTGGGCCGCAAACCGACCACCCCGCATCGCTCTGACGGCGAGAGGATGGATCCCCCCGTGTCCGTTCCTATGGCGAAGCCCACCAATCCCGCCGCGGTGGCGGCGCCGGATCCCGCCGAGGATCCGCTGGAGCCCACCTCCGGATTCCACGGGCTGTTGGTCCTTCCCCCGAACCATTGATCCCCGAAGGCCAGCTCTCCGGACGTGAGCTTGGCCACAAGGACCGCACCGGCCTCGTCGAGGCGTTGAATTACGGTAGCGTCCTGGTCGATCACCCGGTCGGCGAATGCGGCGAACCCCCAGGTCGTGGGATAGCCCCGAGCCGCGATGATGTCCTTCACGCCGTAGGGAATGCCATGGAGAGGCCCCCGATAACGGCCGGCGGCAATCTCCTCGTCAGCCCTTTCCGCTTCGGCCCGAGCCCGCTCCGGGGTAAGGGTGACGACACAGTTCAGGGTGGGGCCGTGGCGTTGGAGACGCCCGAGGTACATCTCGGTGAGCTCCCTCGAGGTCACCTGTCGGGTCTCCAGCAGATGAGCGAGGTGTATGACGGGCCAGAATGCCGCCGATTCCAGGTTGGCGGGCCGCTCCACTTCCGTCGCACTCACCCGTAGAGGAGCCGGGGCGTTGTCGATGGTGACACCGGGCACCCGGGGATCGAAATGAAGGGGGAGGGGCACCTCGTTTCCAAGAAGCGCACCGTGGATTTCCTGGTATTTGGCGAGATTCTCCTGGACATCCTCCACCATGGCCTCGGCCTGTTCAGGCGTGACCTCCAGGCCGGCGACCCGGGCCGCACCAAGGATCATCTCGGGCGTGACTTCATCGACATCCGCTTCCTGGAGCCTTCCCCAGAGAACCCCGGGAAAGAGGACGGCGGGCGTGGCGATACCGGTAGCGCCCAGTCCGGCAAGGAAACTGCGGCGAGGAATTGTCGACATGATGAGCCTCCTGTGTATTGACACCCTGGTTCGGGCAGGTCGAAACTCCGCCTCAATCCTCCTGCGCCCCCCAGATGTCCCCTACCGTGTACCCGTTGGGGAAGGGGTCCTCGGGATCAACGACATA
>JBDHGR010000513.1:0-3509 GCA_039589815.1 Gemmatimonadota bacterium
AGGTTCTGACCGAAGACGACACCCCGTCCGGTGCTTTGGCCCTTTATGCAGAATCCGGGGTCCTGGAGGTCCTTTATCCGGAGTTGGCGGAGGTGAAGGGTTGTTCGAGGCCGGGACGGGATGAAGACCTCTGGGACCATTCCATCCACCTCACCGATCGTCTTTCAAGAGGTCGGCCGGTGCTACGGCTTGCAGCTCTTTTCCACGGTGTTGGTGAGCCGGGGGGCAGGAGACCTGCTGGAGGGGAAAGCGTCGGAGATGGGCCCCAGGACTCATCCTCCGGCACCGGAGATAGGGCACGGGAACGGGCCGCTGCTCTCCTGGTTAGGGGTCGGTACTCGAACCTGGAAGTCCAGGAGGTCTCGGAGCTGATCGGGATCGGGTTGGAGCCGCCCCTGGACCTTTCCGACCCGCCGGCTCTACGGCGTTGGCTCCACCGAGCTGATCCGCACCGGCTCCGTAGCTTCGGGCGCATTTGGCTGGGGAAGGCAAGGCTGGATCAGCTCCATGGCGGCCTGGATCCGTCACCCGTCCTGGAGCTGCTTCGCAGGTTCCGCAGTGAACTTTCTGCCGGGCCTCCCCTTCGAACCCGGGACCTGGCCCTGACCGGTCGGGACCTTATCGGCCTTGGACTCAGGCCTGGTCCCCGTTTCGGGGAGATTCTGGACGAGATGATGGACCACGTCCTCGAGGATCCGACCCTCAACAACAAGGAACGCCTGGTGGAGCTAGTAGAGGCGGCGGGTTACCTGAAGGATGCGGGCGAGTGAGCGCCGGGCCGGCTGACGAATTGGAGCTCTTCCCGGATAGAGGAGAGAAGGGAAAAGGGCACGGTGGCGGCGGCCGAGAAACCCCTTTCGATTCTCCCCGTGGGGAACGCCCGCTTGCAGCCCGAATGCGACCGAGGACCGTGGCAGAGTTCAGGGGGCAAGCCCACCTCCTGGGCCCGGATCGAGTCCTTCGGGCCATGCTGGACCGAGGCGAAGTGGGTAGCATGATCTTTTGGGGCCCCCCCGGATCGGGAAAGACCACACTTGCCAGGCTCCTGGCAGAGGGGACCGACGCGAGATTCGAGTCGTTTTCCGCCGTGACGGAGGGGGTAGCCCGGGTACGTGAGCTCATCGGCCAGGCCAACGAACGCCTGAAAACCACCGGCAGAAAGACTATTCTGTTTTGTGACGAGATCCATCGGTTCAACAAAGCCCAGCAGGATGCCTTCCTCCCCCACGTTGAGGACGGCACCATTATCCTCATGGGCGCTACCACGGAAAATCCCTCTTTCGAGGTGGTCCGTCCCCTCCTCTCAAGGGCTCCGGTTTTTCTGTTGGAGCCCCTCTCCGAGGAAGATCTGACCTCCATTCTCCGTCTCACCCTCGAGGACAGCGAGAGGGGCCTGGGGTCCATGGGCCTCCAGTGGGACGAAGATGTCCTCCACTTCCTTGCGAGGCAATCGGACGGGGACGCCAGGCGTGCTCTGGGGGTTTTGGAGGGAGCCGCAAACCTGGCAAAAGAAGGCGGGACTCTCACCCCGGAGGTGGTGAGGGAGGCGGCCCAACTTCGGTTCGCCGTCTATGATAAGTCCGGGGAGGAGCACTTCAACCTCATTTCCGCCCTTCACAAAGCCGTCCGAGGGAGTGATCCAGATGGAGCCCTCTATTGGTTGGCCCGGATGCTGGGGGGAGGCGAGGATCCTCTCTACGTGGCTCGTCGTCTGATCCGTATGGCCACTGAGGATATCGGCCTCTCGGACCCGACGGCGCTGCAGGTAGCTGTCGCAGCTAGGGATGCCTTCCATTTCCTTGGATCCCCGGAGGGAGAGTTGGCACTTGCCGAAGCCACCGTTTACCTGGCCACGTCCCCCAAGTCCAACCGCATCTACGTCGGATGGAAGGACGCCCAAAGGGTGGCCAGGGATACTCCAGGCTCCCCGGTGCCTCTGCACATCCGAAATGCCCCCACGGAGCTCATGAAGGACCTGGGCTATGGATCCGGCTACCGGTACGACCACGACGAATCCCACGGCGTGGCCCAACAGAGCTACCTTCCTGAAGGGTTGGAGGGGGAGTCCTTCTACCGGCCCGGTCCTTTCGGCCATGAGGCCACCATACGGAGGCGCCTGGAATGGTGGGATGAGAAACGGGAGAAAGCTGCAGGGTCTGAAGAGAAGGAGGAGAAACCTTGAGGACTCGTTCTGGCGGGGCTCTGGTGATCGTTCCGGTGCTTCTTGTATCCAATTCCTGCGCCCTTCTCTTCCCCCCCTCGGTTGAGATCGTGGAAGTGGGTTTGGTTTCCTCGGGTGTGGCCCTTCAGAGCCTTCTCACCGAGGGAGCCGTGCCCTACCGTGTTTACGGAAGCGTTTCGGTCAGGGGCTTCGGAACGAATCTCGATGTTCCATTTTGTAGTGAAGGAATCCTGACGCCGTGATGGGGGTTCCTGAGGTTCAACACTACCTCACGCGGCCAACTGCAGAAGAATAGGAGATCTCTTCCCATTCCTACCCAGCTGATTGAGAACCGGATTCCCATTGATAAAGCCGTCTTGGTCGGTGCCCCGACGAGGGAGGTGAGCCAGCGGGCGTTGGAGGAGCACTTGGAGGAGCTGGCCAGGCTCACGTATACCGCCGGCGGGGAAGTCTCCTCCATTCTCCGGCAGCGAATAAGTGCTCCGAATCCCCGGTATTTCATCGGGAAGGGCAAAGCGCGGGAGTTGAAGGATCTCCTCGAGGACACTGACGGGAACCTGGTCATATTCGACGAGGAGCTCACGCCGGCCCAGGGGAAAAACCTGGAGGATCTTCTGGGAGTCAGGGTGTTGGATCGGCCGGAATTGATCCTCGACATCTTTGCGACCCGCGCAAGGAGCCGGGAAGCCAAACTACAGGTCGAGCTGGCCCAGCTCGAATACCTCCTTCCGCGGCTCCGCCGTATGTGGAGCCACCTCTCCCGGATCAGGGGGGGGATCGGGCTGAGGGGTCCGGGGGAGACCCAGTTGGAGACGGACCGGCGTCTGATCGGGATCCGAATCGCGGACCTGAAGGCGAAACTTCGTGATGTGGCCAAAGCCCGGGCGGTCCAACGGCAAGCGCGGGAAGGGGAGTTCCGCGCCGCCCTGGTGGGCTATACTAATGCTGGAAAGTCGTCTCTTCTGAAGGGGCTATCGGGAGCGGATCTATTTGTTGAGGATCGGCTGTTCGCAACCTTGGATTCCGCCACACGCATGGTCGATTTGGGCTCGGGACACCAAGCCCTGGTTACCGACACGGTGGGTTTCATTCGAAAGCTACCCCATCACCTCATCGCATCTTTCCGGTCCACCCTTGAAGAGGCTCGGGAGGCAGACCTACTCCTTCACGTCATCGACGCATCCGACCCGGATTGGGAGGAGCACTGCGAGGTGGTTCATGAAGTCCTCGAGGAGTTGGAGTTGACACACCGGCCCCAACTCCTTGCGTTCAACAAGATCGATCGCCTCACTCATCGAGAAGAAGAGGGGCTTCGGGACCGAGTCCG
>JBDHGR010000514.1:0-3501 GCA_039589815.1 Gemmatimonadota bacterium
ACTCTCGGGGGATGATTGTCGGGAGGGCCTCACCTGCGTTCTCAGCGTGAAGGTCATGGAGCCCCAGTTCGAAGGGCAGACGAAGACGAAGCTTGGGAACTCGGAGGTCCGGGGCGCGGTGGAGACCGCTGTGAACGAACAGCTCGCCATCTTCCTGGACGAGAATCCCAAGGCCGCCAAAGGGATAATCGAAAAGGCTCTCTCGGCGGCCCGAGCCCGAGAGGCAGCCCGGAAGGCCCGAGACCTGGCCCGGAAGAAGAGCGCTCTCGAAAGCGGGGTTTTGCCCGGGAAACTAGCTGATTGCTCCATCTCCGACCCCTCTCTCTGCGAGCTCTACATCGTTGAGGGCGACTCGGCTGGTGGGTCGGCGAAGCAGGGGAGGGATCGGTCGTATCAGGCGATTCTCCCTTTGAAGGGAAAAATCCTGAACGTGGAGCGGGCCCGAATCGACAAGATCCTGTCCAATGACGAGATCCGCGCCATGATCACGGCTATCGGCTCGGGGATCCGGGACGACTTCGACCTCCAGAGCCTCCGGTATCACAAGATCATCATCATGACCGATGCTGATGTGGATGGGGCCCATATCCGGACCCTTCTCCTCACCTTCTTCTTCCGCCAGATGCCGGAGCTCATCGAGGCCGGACACATCTTTATCGCCCAGCCGCCCCTCTACCGGGTGTTCAAAGGCAAGCAGGAGTTCTACGCCTACACGGAGGCCGAGCGCCGGGAGTACACGAGGCGTCTGGGGAACGGAAAGGGTAGCGAGGAAGTCAAAGGCGTATCGATTCAGCGGTACAAGGGGCTGGGGGAGATGAATCCGGACCAGCTTTGGCGGACCACCATGGATCCGGAGACTCGGACTTTGCTCCGGGTGGACATCGATGATGGTGCCATGGCCTCCCGCCTTTTCGACGAGCTCATGGGAACTGAAGTAGAGCCCAGAAAGCTGTTCATCGAGAAGAACGCCAGGTATGTGAAGAACCTGGACGTGTAGCGTGGTGTGGCGGTAGGTCTTCCGTCGCGCCACGTCAGGTAATCCAGGGACACCATCCCGCCACTCCTCGGGCCGCCCCTTTCGCCCGTGGCCTCAGGGCAAGAAACTAACGTGGAGAAACAAAGAGCCCCCCCGTCTGGAGCTGCCCGAATGGCCTATTGTTACCCGCCCCGTTTCCTGGTCCCCCTTCTTATTCTCCCTTTGACCGGGCCGTCGCCGCTATCTGCCCAACAGCGGGATCTGGAATCTCTCCGGGTCGAAGTTGATGCCCGTGCAGCAGCGGTGACCGAGAAGGTCGTGACCTGGCGGCGAGACCTCCATCAACACCCAGAGCTGGGGAACAGGGAATTCCGGACGGCCGCCGTCATCGCTGATCACCTCCGCTCCTTGGGCATGGAGGTCCAGACCGAGGTGGCCCACACCGGAGTCGTGGGCCTTCTGCGTGGCGGACTTCCTGGCCCGGTGTTGGCCCTCAGGGCAGACATGGACGCCCTCCCCGTTACGGAGCTGGTCGACCTGCCTTTTGCCTCCAAGGCTACCACCGAGTACAACGGGCAGGAGGTGGGGGTGATGCACGCGTGTGGCCATGACAACCACATGGCCATCCTCATGGGTGCCGCTGAAGTTCTGGCCGGGATGCGCGAGAAACTTCCGGGCACCGTGAAATTCATCTTTCAACCCGCTGAGGAGGGAGCCCCGGCCGGGGAGGACGGTGGAGCCTCCCTTATGGTGAGGGAGGGCGTTCTCGAAAACCCGCGGCCCGATGCTATTTTCGGACTCCACGTCATGGAACAACCCACCGGGACGATCGGATATCGGGCGGAGGGGGCCATGGCCTCCTCACAGACCCTTCGTATCACAGTTCGGGGAAAGCAGACGCATGGAGCCATGCCCTGGGGCGGGGTCGATCCCGTGGTAACGTCGGCTCAGATCGTCATGGCCCTCCAGACCGTAGTGAGTCGTCAATCCGACATCACCCAGGCTCCGGCTGTGGTCACGATCGCCTCCATTCATGGGGGCCTACGCAGTAACATCATTCCGGACAGCGTAGTCATGGTGGGGACGGTACGGACCCTGGACGTAGAAATGCAGACCCGAATCGAAGAACGAATTCGAAGGGCGGTGGCAGGCATCACCCAAGCCGCTGGAGCCACTGCCGAGGTGTACTTGTCCGAGGGCCTCCCCATCACCTTCAACGATCCCGATCTGACCCGGAAGATGGCCCCAACCCTGGAGAGAGTGGCGGGCCCGGGCAAGGCCTCCCCAAGGCCGCCCAGCACCGGTGCCGAGGACTTTTCCTACTTTCAGCAGGAGATCCCGGGACTTTACTTTTTCCTGGGGGTCATCCCCGACTCTATTCCCTTGGAAGAGTCCTACTCGAACCACTCCCCTTACTTCTTCGCCGACGAAGCGGCCCTCCCGTTGGGAGTGAGGGCACTGTCTCATCTCGTGGTGGACTTCTTGGCTGGGCAACTGGAGGATTGAACCATGAATCGTCTTATTCTCTTCCGAATGGCTCTGGCGGTTGCGCTCCTTGCAACCAGCTCCCTCGGTGACCGGGTCCTGGCTCAGGCTCCCGACACGGTGCACTTCACCCCCTCCGTAGCTCATCCCACGTTTGCTGTTCGCGATCCAGTTCTCACCATCAAGCCCGGTACGGTCCTGGTCTCCGAAACGAACTGGGGAGGGTACTTCAGCCCTGAGGGCGGAGCGTTCCCCGGGGAGGTCGGGCCCTTCTTCATCGAGGGAGCCACCACCAACGACATCCTGGTGGTGAAGGTCCACGAGGTGCGTCCCAATTACGAGTACGCAGCGTCCAATATCGGGCCCACCTTCGGAGGACTCTCTGCTGATAATCGGGTGCGGATGTTGAACGATCCGGTTCCGAGAGTGCGTTATCTATGGGAGTTGGACTTAGACCAGATGACGGGTACTACCGAGCTCCCGGGTAGTGAGATGAAAGAGATTACCATCGATCTCAAACCCATGTTGGGACGGGTCGCCGTGGCCCCTCGTGGGGAGGAGGCTTTCGGTGGGCTCTGGCCCGGGGACTTCGGCGGCAACATGGACGCCCAGGAGATCCGCCCCGGGGCGACCGTCTATCTGCCCATCTTCCACGACGGAGCCTACTTCTACTTCGGCGACGGTCACGCACGACAGGGGTATGGTGAGGTGAATGGCAGCGGCCTTGAAACGTCCATGGACGTTGTTCTGGAGATTGACCTGATCAAGGGCCGTACCATCGACTGGCCCCGGATCGAGGACGACGAGTACATTATGGTTGCCGGAAGTGCTCGGCCTCTGATCGATGCTTTCCGGTTGGCTCACATCGAGTTGGTGGAGTGGCTCGAGGAAGACTACGGGTTCGGCCGATGGGATGCCTACCAACTGTTGGGCCAGCTGGCCGAGAGCACGGTGGCCAACATCGTCGATCCCATCTATACGGTGGTGGCAAAGTTCAACAAGAAGTACCTACCGGCCCGGTGAGGATTAGGGACCAGAGG
>JBDHGR010000515.1:0-3499 GCA_039589815.1 Gemmatimonadota bacterium
TACAACTCGATGAGGATCTGGTGGACCTGGTGGCGGAACGGAGGGATCTTGTCCTGGAGATCGGTCAGATCAAAACCGAGCTTGGCCTTCCGGTTCTGGATCCGGCCAGGGAGGCCTCGGTTGTTCGAAGAGCTGCGGCCCTCGCCAGGGAGAAGGACGTGGATGAGGAACTGGTCCGAGACGTGATTTGGCGGATCATGGCCTCGGCCCGGGAGGAGCAAGCAGGGCCGGGGTAGCGGCCCGGGAGGATGGTGCAGGAGAGGGGAGATCTACCCTCCCTGGCCTAATCGTCCACCGAAACGGTGCGCCACCGGCTACCGCCGGAAGCCACCAGCATGGGTGACGTACCGGGAGGTATCCTCACGGGGAAGAGGCCGTTGGGCGGCGTGACCCCGCGGATGAGGTGGGGGTTCAGCTCCCGGATGTGCGATGCGGGGCTTTCCACTGAGCTGGCAATCCAACGAAGGCTGGTCCCTCCCGGAACCCAAACTCGGTCAGATTCCACCGGATCGGCCCGCTCCACCTGGAAGCCATAATCCTCCGCCGCCTGACCAAGGACGATGAGGGCCAACATGTTGGGGACATAGGCCCGGGTTTCCCTGGGGAGGTGCTCGATGATCTCCCAATACAGCTCTTCCTCGCCGGCCTGATCTCCGGAATGGGACCTCAACGCCCGGGCCACGCGCCCGGGGCCGGCGTTGTACGCCGCCGCCGCCAGGTACCAGGAATCGAACCGCTCGTGGAGGGCCTGAAGGTAGTCTAAGGCCGCCTGCGTCGCCCGCACCGGGTCCCGACGCTCATCCACGTATTCGTCGATTTGGAGGCCGAACTGTTGGGCCGTGGGGCCCATGAACTGCCACATCCCACTTGCCGACACTCTCGACGTGGCGCCTGGGGAGAATCCCGACTCGATGGCCGCCAGGTAGAATAGCTCTTCGGGCATACCGCGGGCCCGCAAGGCCTTCCGGATCATCTCCGAATAGAGACCCTCCCGAGCCAGGTATCGTTCAAAAGCCGGGCGCTGGTCGGTGAGGTACCTCGCCATCCAACGATCTACCCTCTCGTTCATCGACACGGGAAGAGAGAGTGTGGGGACCAGTTCGGCCACGAGGGGGGTTAGGGACATCTCCTCCCGGGACTCCGAGGGACCCCAGAGGGTGCCAAGGGCCAGCAAACCTCCGCAGAAAAGCAGGCCCAGGCGAAAGCGGCGGCCGGGGACTCCACGGGGGAGGTCCAAACCGAACAGCGGTTTATTCAGAAAGAGGAGCACCGAAGCCGGAAAACCGGACGGCATGCTCTCTCTTCTATATCCTGCATTCATCCCAAAAACACTCCAAACTCAAGCTCTCCCCTATACGGGATTCCAACCCCAAAAGATGCATTGGGAGGAGATCTGCCCGAGGATTTTCGCTTCATGTCGGTTTCGTTTGGACTGTCCTACCGACGCTGATGCAAAAAGGTCCGCCCTGCCTCCAAGCAGGGTCGGACCTGGCGGGCAAAGAGAGGGAGCTACTCTGCTAAGGACTCCGACGGGTACACCGATACCAGTTGACGATTGGCCCTTCTCTCGAAGGTGACCACACCATCAGCCATGGCAAAGAGAGTATCGTCGCCACCTCGCCCAACATTCTGGCCGGGGTGGAACTTCGTGCCACGCTGCCGGACGATAATGCCTCCGGCCTGTACCTGCTCACCACCGAAACGCTTCACACCAAGGCGTTTCGCGTTACTATCGCGACCGTTTCGGCTTGAGCCTACGCCTTTTTTATGTGCCATCGTTGCCCCCAGATGAACCGTCCGGCACAATGCCGGCGGGGATCAGACGAGGATTTCGTCAACCCTGATCTCAGTGAATCCCTGGCGGTGCCCCTGCTTCCGACGAAAGCCTTTCCTCCGCTTCCGCTTGAAAACGATGATCTTGCGGTCCCGCCCGTGACGAACGACCTCGGCCTTCACCTTGGCACCCTTCACCGTGGGAAGGCCCACCTGGACATCCTGGCCGTCGGACGCCAAAAGAATATCGTCAAAAGTGACGGAGTCACCGGGCTCCCCTTCCATGGTTGGGATCCGGATCTTCTTGCCCGGCTCCGCCCGAAACTGTTTTCCACCCGTCCGGAACACCGCGTACATAAGGCCCTCAGGTCAAATTTCCCTAACTCGTCGTATAGCCTTTAAAAGATATGGAACGGTGGATCTTGGTCAACCCCCGCTGGGGCCTTACCCTCCGGCTTCCCAGGCCCCCACCGGAACTCCCCTGCGGCTCCGACTACGGCTCAAAACCTACATAGGGGACGCATGGCCCATCCGTTCGCCGCAGAGTCGCCTCGGAGAAATCCCGGTAGGGGCCGTTTTCCGTTTCACCCTGTTTCCTTCCCCATCAGGACTTCAACTGAGGTTGCCTGGGAGGACGCTGGTTAGGCGTGAGTAGGCCCTCCCGGGTTGGCTGCCGCGGATCGGATCCAGGGTGCTGATCTTCAGCGCTCCCCGGGCTGGTTCCCCCGGCCCCCTCTTTTCGCGCTTGCTCATTCCTTAACCGCATCATCATTTTGCTTCGTGGTGGCTGACTGGGCTGGAATGGGTAGTCTACTCTCACAGGGGCCATCAACATGGCAGCCAAGCTCTCGGTGTTCCTGGCCGGGTTGAATCGGTGGAAGGTCATTCGGGTGGCTTTCGTATTTGCATCGTTGGGCCTGGGATTCATGGGCCACTCGGTGGGGATCGGCGCTCAGGAAGAGCCCGCACAGGTGATTCCTCGCACGATTCTCTTCGAAGGGGTCGAACGGGAGTATTTTCTCTGGTTGCCCCGTGAGTTCGATCCTGGACAGACTTACTGGTTGCTTGTGGCCGCCCACGGTATGGGCTCAAACGCCAGGACGACCTGGCTGCCGAATGACCTCCGGCGCGAGGCGGACGCCTTGGATCTTCCGGCAATCATCGTGGGTCCCCAGTTCGACCACAGTGATCCTGTCGAAGAAGCATTACCTATATGGGGCGGCATGCAGCTGCTTCAAGCCATTCTGGGAGAACTTCGGCGCGAGTACACAGTTCATCCGAGAATCCTCGTAACTGGATACTCCCTTGGCGGGCAGTTTGCCCACCGTCTAGCACTCTGGTATCCAGACCTCGTAAGAGCCTGCGCTGCGCTTGCTTCCGGCGGGTGGACGACGCCTGATGGTAGAGTCTTCATATGGCAGTTCGGGGAGGTTGAAAGCCCCGAAACCTATTTCTTACCTGAGAATGTCGAGTCAGCACCTTCACTTCCGGGCTATTTTCAACCCCGGATAGCCCAGACAATCGGGCGGGGCGCAGAAGAAGGTTCTAAAGTGATCCCGTTTCTTGTCATGGAGGGAACGCTGGAACCGCCCCGCCTAGAGATGGCAAAGCAGTTCGTTCAGAGCATGCGAGCCAACGGGTACGATGTCGAAACGGGGTGGCCGCGCACTCCGCACGTTCGCGGCGAGTCTGACGAAGAGTCTATGGCGGAATGGGGTCGGTTCCC
>JBDHGR010000516.1:0-3479 GCA_039589815.1 Gemmatimonadota bacterium
AAAATGACGTTCTGATGGGGATTGTCGAACTGCCTCATGGCCCGAAGGAATTCGTCGGCGTTCTGGGCCCGGCCGCAGATTCTCCGTCCAGAGCTTCTTCCAGGATTCGGTCTGGGAAGTACCCCCGTTCTCCACCGTAGTAGTGGTCCCCGAATTCGTTGTGAAGGAAGGTCCACCAGGTGTGGAAGAGGGTGGCCTCGGTGCTCTCCAGGTCGGCCAGCCTGTCCCACCTCTCCAGGCGTCCAGCCAGATCATCGAGCCCCGCGGCCTGGAAGGCCTCTACCGCGTAGTGTAGATGCCGGTCCACGAAGGCACTTCCGGTGTTCATCTGAATGGCCAGGAGACTCTCGGCGTCGTGAAGGTCCTGGGCTTCGATAAGCTCGGAGATCCGTTGGGCCCGGTAGGGTCCGAACCAGCCGCCGTCACTAACCAATTGGGCCGCCTCATCCCTCCCCTGGGCATTGTTGGCCGTAGCGATGTAGCCTCGGTCCGGGGCCAGAGTGTGAGGCTTTTCCTCGAAGGGGACCCACCCCCCCCAGTCGTGCTCCCCGGTCCATCCCGGCACTGGAAGATGGGGCGGCTTCCCTGAGGCCCGAACTGGGACATGACCCCCCAGCCAATAACCCCAAGCCCCGGCGGTATCGGCAAAAATGACGTTCTGATGGGGATTGTCGAACTGCCTCATGGCCCGAAGGAATTCGTCGGCGTTCTGGGCCCGGCCCATGTCCAGGAGAGCTTGGAAGGTGCCGGCCGCGGAGTGGGCTACCCATTGGAATGCCAGGAGCTGGTCCCCTGCCCGATCTTCCACGGGGGTGACGATGGGGCCGTGGTGGGTGGACCGAACCTCCATGACCACGGGATTCCGGCCCCGAACCCGGATGATCTCCTCACGAGTCTTGAAACTGCCCGTCCCTCCCGGAGCCAGGTACTCGTCCGGGTTCTCCGGATTCACCCTCTCGATGAAGAAGTCCGAATCGTCCGCCATGGCGTTCGTGAATCCCCATGCCACGGCTTTGGAGTGTCCCGCCGCAACTCCCGGAGCTCCCGGAATGCTCATGCCTACCACCTCGTATCCCGGGGCGTGGAGACCCATCAGGAACCAGATGTTCGGGGCGTTCAGGGCCAGGTGCATGTCGTTGGCGAGGAGGGGTTTCCCTGAGCGGGACCGCTTCCCGCCTACGACCCAGGAGTTGGAGGCTCGGACCATGCTTCCCAACTCCAGGACCCGGGCGATGTCTTCGGAGATGGATGCTTGGGTCAAGAGGTCGAGGGAGACCGATGGGGGAAAGGGGGTTGGTTCTGCCCGGTTCCCCTCCACTGCCACGCCCACGGGGCCAGCTGACGTTGCTGCCCGGAGCCCCTCTGGCCAACCCTCGACGATGGTCACTCCCCACTCCGGGTACCTGGGCATCAGGGGAACCAGGGCCTCGTCCCCAAGGGTCTCCCGTGCCGCGGCCAGGTTCAGCCCCGTCTGATAATCCGATAGGTCCCAGGCCATGATCTTCTCGATGCCCTGTGACAGCACGGGCTCCCATGGCTCCGGCTTGAAGCGAAGGACCAGGAACTCGGGAGGAAGCAGGCCTCTCCACCCTTCGATAGCCGCGTTCACTCCCGCAACGTACCGGGCCGTCTGCTGGTAGATGGGCGTGTTTCGGAAGGGAGTCCCGGCCCTGGCCGCCTCCTCCATCCCTATGGTCCGGAGGAAACGGTCGGTGTCTACGGTCGCCTCCCCGAAGATCTCGCTGAGCCTCCCCTGCTGGACTCGCCTGAACATCTCCATCTGCCAGAGGCGATGCTTGGCGTGCACGTATCCCTGGGCCAGGAAGAGGTCTTCGATCGAAGCGGCGAATATGTGGGGCACACCCATGGAGTCGTACAGAATCTCCACCGGCTCATTCAGGCCGGCCAACGCAAGGGTCTCGGATCGGGTCTCCGGGCCCGTGCGGACCTTGTGGGCGGCGTAATAGCCCAACACCAGGACCAGGATTCCCAGCAGCAGAATCAGCTTGATGGCCTTATTCATGATTCCCCCGTCACTTCTGACCAGACCCGCAGCAAATTCCCACCCATGATCTTCTTTACATCCTCGTCGCTGTAACCCCGTGCCATCAAGCCCCGGGTGATGTTCGGATAGTCCTCCACACCGCGGATCCCCACCGGCGACGGATTCCGTGGATACATGTCGGCGCCCAGAGCCACGTGGTCAACACCGGCGACCTTCACGGCGTGATCGATATGGTCCAGGAGGTCGTCTAGGGTGGGGAGATCCTCCATGGGCCAATCCCGGCTGGCGTTCAGGTGGTTGAGGGTGGTCCTCAGATCGGGGTCATCGGGTGTGGGCACCTGCCGGAACCATGGCCGGCCGATGGCCCGGAGCTGGTTCAAAGCCCGGTTGTACTCTGGCGTCAGGTAGTTCAGGACGAAGACCACGGCAAGCACGCCGCCGTTGTCGGCCAGGGCCCGGAGCATGTCGTCGCTCACGTTCCTTCGGTGCGGATTGATGGCTCGGACCCCGGAATGGGAGAAGATGACCGGGTCCTCGGTGACCTCCAGGACGTCGAAGAAGGTGGAATCGGACACGTGAGAGACATCCACTACCATTCCGATCCGGTTCATTTCCCGGACCACCTCTCTGCCCAGGTCATTGAGGCCGCCCCACCGAGGGTCGTCCGCTCCGGAGTCGGCCCAGTCGTGGGAGACGTTATGGGTGAGGGTCATGGACGAGACCCCCAGGTCATGAAACTCCCTGAGCGTCTCCAGGTTGGCCTCGATGCCGTGCCCGCCTTCGATGGCCAGGGGCATGGCGACCTTGCCGGCCGCAACGATTCTTTCCACGTCGGCGCCGGTCCGGGCCAGCTCCACCCGGTCCGAGTTCGCCTCGATGGCCCCCAGCATCGCGTCCAGGAGCTGGCGGACCTGGCGGGAAGGCAGACCGGGTTGGCCGTAGAGGAAGTTTTCGACGTAGAGGGCCACAGTCTGGACGTTCACTCTTCCTTCTTCCAACCGGGGCAGATCGACGTGGCCGGCGGGCAGGCGGTCCCCGATGTCCAACCCCTCATAGAGCACCCTATACGCCAGGTCGTTATGAGCGTCCCAGACCAGTGCTTGATCGTGGATGGCGTTGATGGCCTCATCCGAGATGGCGGAAGAGTCGAGCCCGGAAGACTCGACCTCATCCACGCTTCTTCCGACACCGCGGTAGATGATGACCCCGACGACGAAGATGATGACGGCTATTCGAAGAACCCCGCGGCTCATGGAACACCCCCGGTTCGGTTAGTCGGCTGATGGGCCGAAAGTGTGGCCTGAGGAGGTGGTAGGCCAGAAGGGATGATCCGGAAGGGGTCCTGCGCTCTCTTCCGCTACGACTGGTCGACGTCAGGAGGTCCGGGGGTTCTTTCCCGGCGAACTTAGGGAACAGGGTCGGGGTAGAGGCTCTTGGAAGTTGAGACGATTCCTGGTTCGCCTCTTCCGCTCAA
>JBDHGR010000517.1:0-3472 GCA_039589815.1 Gemmatimonadota bacterium
ATGCCGGCCAGCAGACAGAGAGGGCATCTCACAGCACCACCCCCAGGACCAGGGCAAACTCGGCACCGCTGAAATCCGTCTTCTCCCCGACGACCTCCTGGAACTCACCGACGAAGCGATACCCGATAAGTGGCCCGATTCGGAACCAGCTCCCCAGGAAGATATCCACGCCCAGAACGAACCTTCCACCCACCACGGTCTCCGTAACGGTCTCGGCCCCGACGACAGTTCCGGTTCGTGAAAGGATTCCTGTGTAAGGCCCCCCGGACACCCCGATATAGGGCCGGCCCGATTTCCCCATCTTCAGGGCAGCGGGATAATAGCTGATGCCGAACAAGACCGGATTGAACACCCGATTGGATGTACTTCCTACATCCACGTTGGACTGCACGCCAAAGACACCCGCGGAGAAATTCAGCTGCCACTGTTCGTCAAACCAGTACCCGTACCCGATCAAACCAACCCCGCCGCTTTCGACATGGACTGTGCCAGGACTGACCGACACCGTGGTCCTGGAGTTGGTCTTCATCCCCAGAGAGAGATAGATCGTGTGTTGTTCTGCAAGCGAGACCGGCTGAACGGTGCTCTCTGTCTGTCCCCCGGCAGTCGAGGCAAGAAGTATTGTACAAAGAAGAACGATTACTCCATTTCTCATGTCATGCTCCCTCGTGAATAAGGTCATATTGCAGGCTTCGGAGTTTGAGCTCAAATCTTTCATATTGTACGTCCGGGCAGACTACATGTTCCAGTAGGCGCAGGAAATGAGTTGCTTTGATGGTGGTCATCAAAAGATTCACCTGGTTCTTTCCTCTTCGTACACATGCAGCCCCTCCCCGCCGAGAATATACATGGGCGCATCCACGGCTGATGTCGGAACTTCGGGTATGGTCGAGCTGGCCACAATGGTGCACTGTCGGGCTTCCTCCAGGGTCTTCTGGTTCACCAATCCTGAGGAGAGTGTCGTTACGGCCAGGTCCTCATCGTGACTGACCACCCACCTCAGGTCCTTTGTCACCCTGACATCCAGCTCAAAACCATCATACCCCGACCGGAGCGCCGCTTCGAATGCGGGGAGTGTGTTAGCGGGATAGATCCCCCCAACGTAGTGGGGCGGTTGGTAGGCAGTACCCCGGTGAGCTATGAACATCACGCCTGAGCTGTCCCTCCCAAATCGTCTGCCGGCAAACCTCAGCAGGAGTGTATCGGTCTGGCCATTGTCCCGGCGAATACTCAGGCCCCACAACCCGTCCCCCTCACTCGTGAAGTCCATCTCAGCCCAGTGGTCTCCATCAGGATCTGGCATGCCGACGATCCAGGGCTTTCCGTCCTTCCATTGAGTCCATATCATCCCCGCCGGAAATTAGGCCCCCCGTACGCGGTATAGAAGCCGGTCTCTATCTCCGGGACCTCGTCTTGGAGGGGCGGTGTCACCAGGAGGGTCTGCCTGGTCGAA
The DNA here is from genome assembly GCA_039589815.1 of Gemmatimonadota bacterium. Lineage (GTDB taxonomy): Bacteria > Gemmatimonadota > Gemmatimonadetes > Longimicrobiales > Gaopeijiaceae > JABDNZ01. The sequence continues at coordinate 1,454 of JBDHGR010000517.1, forward strand.
CAACCCGCTAATAGTAAGAGAAGAGGCAATAGGTATAGTCTCATTGTCACGCTCCCAAAGGAGAGGTGTTTCCGATACACTAGATATAGAGAAAGTACAAGAAGGGGTTGGGAAAGAACGTAGCACAGAGAAGGACAAGAGTCAAGCGGCCGTTCCTTGAGATTTGGAGGATTTCTCCATAACCTCTTCTGTTCCCTCGGGCTCCGGCAGAGGTTTGGAGCGAGGCAACAGAAGGAGACATAATATGAAGACCTTGATCTTCGGGGCGGGACCGATTGGAAGGTGGCTGGCCCTCAAACTGAAGAAAGCTGACAAAGACGTGACGCTCCTGGCGCGGGGTACCTCCTATGAAAACCTGGAGCATCTCGGCGTTCGCTTCATTGACGCGCCGACGGGTGAGCACCTCTCCGCCCGTGTGCAGCTCGTAAAGGAACTCGACCCGGAAGATAGGTTCGACCTGGTCGCCGTGCCGATGGTGAAGTCGAGCCGCCTGGCGGTCTCCCCGAGTCTCGCCAAGAACCGGCACCTCCGGAACATCCTCTTCCTCGGAAACGATGTGGCCGGACCTGCCGGGTACCTGAAGCATCTCTCCAGAGAGCAGGTTCTGCAGGGTTTCCCGGGGGCCGGCGGTGGCTGGGACGGGAACGATATGGTTATCTCCGACAGGGACAGGCCGGATGGGAAGGGAAAGATCTACATCGGTGAGCTGGATGGTAAGACCCGGGAGCGGACGCTCCGAATCAAGCGACTCTTTGAAGAGTCCGGCATCAGGGTCAGCCTAGAGAAAGACATAGACGGCTGGCTGAAATACCACTTCGCCTTCATGGGTCCAACGGCAGGTGTGGTTTTCAAGTTTGGCGGGGAGATGAAGGCCGTGGCCTCCAGCAAGGAAGGGATTCATCAGTACTGCGAGGCCTGCCGCGAGGCCGGCAACGTCCTCCGAAAGGTCGGGTACCAGAGACGTCAGCCACCTGTGTTTAACCTCTACTACTGGCTGCCTCGATGGCTCGAGCCCAAGATTTTTGCAAAACTCTTTGGGTCAGACGAGGCCCGGGTGAGGTTTGGCCTTCATGCCCGGAAGGTGGGTCCGGAGTTGCTCCAACTGGCCGAGGAATTTGCAGAGCTCAAAGCCCGGGCAAGGATGGAAACCCCCAACCTCGATGCACTGCTCGCCTACGTCGAGCAACCGGCGCCGACGGATCGAAAGGGGGTGGCGTCATGAAACGCGTACTCGTGGCGGCGCAACCGGTTACCTCGGACACTTTGTCGTTCGAGAGCTCAAGTCCCGGGGGTATTTGGTTCGGGCCCTTGCCCACACGCCTGGCAAGCTCGACGATATGAAAGAACAGATCGACGAGATCCGTATTGGCGAGGTCACCAAACCCGAGACACTCAAAGGGTTCTGCAACGGCATCGACGTTGTGTTCTCCTCGATAGGGATCACCAAGCAGCGCGACAGGTTGACGTTCAAGGACGTGGACTACCAGGGAAACAAGAACCTGCTTGACGTAGCAAAACAGGCTGGCGTTCGGAAGTTCGTCTATGTCTCAGTGCTGGATGGTCCGGACCTGTGCCACCTGGAGATCGTCAGGGCCCACGAGGATTTCGTCCAGGAGTTGAAGAGCTCAGGGCTGGACTATGCCGTGCTCCGTCCGACGGGCTACTTCTCGGATATGGGCGAGGTCTACGAGATGGCCCGCAAGGGGCGCGTCTACCTGATTGGTCCCGGCAACAATCGCGTCAACCCGATCCACGGTGCTGACCTGGCAGTGAGTTGTGTCGACGCTATTGAGGGAACCGCTCAGGAGGTCAATCTGGGAGGGCCCGAGGCGATGACGTGGCGTGAGATCGCGGAGCTCGCCTTCGCGAGTCAGAACAAACCGGCCAGGATTACTTCCGTTCCGGCCTGGGTCATGTCGTTCGTCATCTTCCTGACGCGCCTCTTTAGCCGTCACTCAGCTGAGCTCCTCGCATTCTTCACTGCGATGGCAACCCGTGACGTCGTGGGGCCGGCCACAG
>JBDHGR010000518.1:0-3471 GCA_039589815.1 Gemmatimonadota bacterium
CTGAGCATCGGGGTGAAGCGGGGTGACGACCTCCTTCTAGCTAAAGGCTACGGATTGGCCGACATGGAGAACGCCCTTCCTGCGACTGCGGAAACGGTCTACAACATCGGCTCCGTCACCAAGCAGTTTACGGCCGCAGCCATCATGCAGCTTGTCGAGCGCGGCAAGGTTGGACTCGACGATCTGGTCACCAAGTATTTGCCGGATTTTCCGAACCAGGGGTACGAGGTCACCATTCGACATCTCCTCACCCATACATCCGGCGTTGGGGACCCAGCAAGGGCGAGGGTGGATCCCGACACTCTGAGCGAAGACCAGCTGTTTGCCCTGAGGGCAGGAGGCGCCCTTGAAAGCAATGTCGAGTGGATGGCCCGACTCGAAGATCAACCCTTTCACGATCCTCCGGGGGAACGATACGACTATAGCAACTCTGGCTTCAACCTTCTGGGTATGGTCATCGAGGAGGTCAGTGGGGTGAGCTACCCAGAGTACATCCGCGTTCATCTCTTCGAACCGTTGGGTTTGGCTGAGACGTCGGACTGTGATAAGTGGTCCATTATCCCCTGGCGAGCTCGGGGCTATATGCTCAGGGACGGCGCGTGGAGAAACGACCCTCCTTGGGGGTCTGCAAGGGGAGCTAGCGGGATTTGCTCGAATGTCCTGGATCTTCTTTCTTGGAACTCAGCCCTAAGGGGGGGACGAGTGGTTTCAATGGACACCTACCGGCAGATGACTACGCCTGCAACACTAAACAGTGGTTCCAAAACAGACTATGGCTTCGGACTCTCCTTGAATAGCCCCGAGGATCACGCATTGGTGCACCACGGGGGCGGATGGATCGCCTTCAGAGCCAGCCTGGCCCAGGTCGTAGATCTGGACATTGACATAGTCGTTCTCTCGAACACGGCCAGCGTTTCAGCCGAAGGCATTGGGAATACCATCGGCAGGTGGGTCCTCGGCTTACCGATCCCGACAGGATCATAGTGAGGGCAGACGAAACTATGGATCGGCCCAACCGCACCCGGCCGCTGTGCCCTTGGCCGAAGCAGGCGAGGTACAAGGGCACGGGGAGCATCGAGGTGGCCGACAACTTCGACCGTGTCGATGTGGTGAGAAACTGACCGGAGCGACTCGTGCCCTCTCCCTCCCTCCTCCAACGCCTGAAAGAGTTCTTTTCACTTGCTGCTTGGGATGGGCCGACCATGTCATGCGACTTTCGGTGGGGAGTATGCCTGGCGTTCCTCCTCGCTGTGTCAGGGTGTGCCAGCGAACCCCAACCCGACTACGCCAATCCGACAATCCCTTTTGCCCAGGAGTTGCAGGATGCGATCCGAGGCGCCCTGAGTGACGGGCAGGGGGATCAGGATCTCGGATTGTCTGCTTCGGTCTTCCTTCCTGGGCACGAAGTCTGGTCAGGCGTGGTCGGCAACTCTCATCCAGGCGTGCCGATAACCTCTGCCACCCTTTTCGACGTGGGAAGCGTCGCCAAAAACTTCGAGGCGGCTCTGGTACTGTCGTTGGCTGAGGAGAACCTGATTAGCCTTGATGATCCCATATCGAACTGGCTACCGCGGCTTCGAAACGTGGACGGAGCTATCACGGTTCGACAGCTCCTGAACCATACCAGTGGGGTGTTCAACGTCTTCGAGAATCCAGCTTTTCCGTGGGTTGGTGTCGATGTTGACTACACTCGGGAGTGGGGGTTGGAGGAAGTGTTCTCCACCTTCGTCCTTGATCCGTATGGGGTCCCCGGGTCGGTCCAACACTATTCGAGCACGAACGATCGACTCCTCACGGCTGTGGTGGAAGCGGCTACGGGGCAGTCCGTCTCCCAGGGAGTCGAGAATCGCTTCTTGAAGCCCCTAGGTCTCGATCGTTCACACATGTCGGATGGTTCCAACCCCCCGGACTGGTTCAGATTGGCGCACCCGATGGTGGATGTGGATGAGGATGGTGTCCTGGATGACCTTTCAGGTCATTCCCGGACGTGGGTGGCCTCCCTGACTCACCCGGTCCTTTTCACGACGCCCACGGATCTTGTTCATTGGATCTCCGCCCTTTACTACGACCGTACCGTTCTCAGCACGCAGTCGCTGGAGGCCATGCTCACCTATCCTCAACCGGAGGAGCTTGATCCTGAAGGCGGCAGATACGGCCTCGGAGTGGTTGATTTCTCCGAGATCCTGGGTACGAACGTAGTCGGGCACGCAGGGTCTGCGCTGGGCTATTCGGCTGCGGCTCTTTTCCTGCCGGATTATGGGGTGGCGCTTGCATGGGCGGTCAACACTGGGGAAAGCCCGACTGAACTTGCCAACGCCATCATGAGCGGCGTTTGGCGGTCGTTGTCCTCCGTGGTCCTTCAACACCTCGAACCGCAGGGTGGATGAGGGAGGGTCCGCGTACACAAGGCCGCCCGACCTGGGGGTGAGCACCGTGGCGCTTTTCGAGCTCAAGAAGATCGACTCCGACTACTTTGAGGAGGAGTCAGTCTCCTCAGGTATCTGGGCAGTGGTGTCTCCGTAGGCTAGGGCCTCGATTTGGGCTGAATGCCGGTCCATGACCCTGGAGACAATCTCCGCGACCATCCCCGCGTCCAGGCCCTGCTAGAGACGTATCGGGATGATGTGGAGCAGTGATTTCGGGTTCTGATCTGCCCAGATTCTAGCCCTTTTCTCCTCCCATCCGACAACCAACACCTCTCTCGTCTCGAAGCCGTTCTCAGGGGGGTACAGGGCACTCCTAATGGATCCTAGGGGTCGATCTAGACTCCAAGACTGCCAGAACCCTTTGTCCCCCCAGGGGGCATATGGAGAGTCCTCAGAGGTTCATCTTTGTGGACTCTCGGATGCACAAAAAAAGGGACAACCCCCTGGTATGGAGAGCCGTCCCGTATGACTTCGTCTCAGGCTGTTGGGTTCAGTCTTCCTCTTTGCGCCTCCAGGCTACCAGACCAAGGCCGAGGAGTCCTGTTCCGAGGAGCAGAACGGAGGCCGGTTCCGGCGCTGTGGCTGCCACGCCGGTGGAAGAGGTGATGTTCAACTCGAAACTGCACGGCCCTCCGGTTGAACAGGGGCGGCCTGGGTAGAAGAAAAAACTGTCGTCAATTGAACCCGACGTTACCCCATAGAACCCAGGGGAGAGATCCAGGCTAAAGGGACCCCCATAGTAGTATGGCTGATACAATGCTTGATAAGAGGGCGGTATCGCGTAGACGGACCAGTAGGCCAACCCATTGCCTACGATGAAGCCGTGACCGGCAGGGCTCATCTCAATGGTGGAAGACTGATCCGCCCCCACCTACGGTACCACCTTGAGTGTTCTATGAGAGTGGGTGTCAAGAGCGCACTCTTTCTTTGCTGGTTCCTTGGCCTGATGGGCTTTGGCAACCAGCCCCGTACATGGATGGGACAAGGCCTTCGAGTTCTTCGGGGTTTTCCGAGCAGTCTTCTTCGGCATCGTTCTCCTCGCTTC
>JBDHGR010000519.1:0-3467 GCA_039589815.1 Gemmatimonadota bacterium
CTACACGGTCAACAGCCGGCTCTGGGATCAGAGAGTCAAAGCCCTGATCGTGAACTGGATTCCCCACTGCATCGCCATGATCAATCGGGATGACCTGGAGCTTGGGCCGGGGGGAATCGACAACTTCATCGAATCAGCGAAGGCCCTGAGGGGTGAGCCCCACGGAGAACACAAAGGCTACGTGTTTTCCAACGCCTGGGTCCACCAGACCGTGGAGTCCATGAGCCTTGCCCTCATGATTGACGCAAAAGGGGACCCGGAGATCCTGGCCGCCCAGGACTTATTCAAAGGAACCCTGGAGGACTGGATTCCCAAGATCCTGGCTGCCCAACACTCGGACGGGTACCTCCAGACCGCGTTTACTCTTCGGACCGAAGAGGATTTGGAGCGCTGGCCCGACCGCTGGACCGCTCCAGGGCGCGGGCGCCACGAGGGGTACGTGGCGGGTTACTTCATCGAATCCGCCATCAACTACCACGTCATGACGAAAGGGGAAGACACCCGACTCTACGATGCGGCAAGGAAGCTTTCCGATTGCTGGTACGACAACATCGGGCCCTCCCCCAAACAGGAGTGGTTCGACGGACACCAGGAAATGGAACAAGCCCTGGTCCGGTTCGGCCGCTACGTCAACGAAGTGGAGGGGGGAGGGAGGGGGGACAACTACATCGAATTGGCCCGTTTCCTCCTGGACTGCCGCAAGGAGGGAAGCGAGTACGACCAAAGCCACCTGCCTTCGGTCCAGCAGTACGAGGCGGTGGGGCACGCCGTACGAGCCGTTTATCAATATTCGGCAGTGGCAGACATCGCCCTGGAATCCGGGGACGTTGATTACCTGAGCGCCGCCCGTTCCCTCTGGGAAAGCATCGTCAACAAGAAGTACTACATCACCGGCGGGATCGGGAGCGGCGAATCCTCCGAGGGATTCGGCCCCGAGTACTCTCTCAGAAACAACGCTTACTGTGAGTCCTGTTCCAGCTGCGGAGAACTCTTTTTCCAGTCCAAGATGAATCGGCTCTACAAGGAAGGGATGCACGCCGACTTGTATGAGGAGACGCTGTACAACGCCCTCCTCGGATCCATGGATCTGGATGGAACGCACTACTATTACGACAACCCCCTTGACGCCAACGTGCCCCGCTACCAGTGGCACACCTGTCCTTGCTGTGTGGGCAACATCCCCCGGACCCTCCTCATGCTTCCCACGTGGATGTACGCCAAGGGTTCCGACGGATTGTACGTGAACCTCTTCGTCGGGAGCACCGTCACCGTCGAAAGCGTGGGGGGGACCGACGTGGAAATCGTGCAGGAGACGGATTATCCCTGGGAAGGGGCGGTTTCCATCACGGTCAACCCCAAGGAGAACGTCAACTTCAGCCTCCGGATCCGGGTCCCGAACCGGATGGTGAGCGACCTCTATGAGACCACTCCGGAAGAGAATGGTCTCACCTCCCTGGCCATCAACGGATCACCTGTCGATCCCGTCATCGAGCGGGGATACGCCGTGATCACCCGGGCATGGAGCCCTGGCGACAGGATCGATCTGGAGCTTCCCCTTCAGGTTCAACGGGTGAATCCCGACGAGAGAATCGAAGCGATACGGGGTCGTGTCGCCCTGAAGTACGGACCACTCGTCTATAACATCGAACAGGAGGACCAGGATATCGACCAGGCCCTGGGGAGGCGGTCGGCTCTGACGACGGAGTGGCAGGGAGATTTCCTGGGAGGCGTCACGGTCATCAAAGGCACCTTCGCCAACGGAGAGCCCTTGTTGGCCATACCGAATTTTGTCCGGTACAACCGGGAAGAGGGCACCTTCGCACCCAGGCGCCCGGAACGGCCGGCCGACGGGAGCCGACCCATCCCCTTCCCTGCCACCTCCATCATCTGGATCCGGGAGGCCTAGGGACCGGGATAGATCCAGGCAGGAACCACCCAAGACCCAACGAAGGGATATGATCGATTACGAGCCCCTCGAAGCCTGGTTCATCACCGGCAGCCAGCACCTTTACGGCCCTGACACCCTGGAGCACGTGGACCGGGACTCCACCGCCATCGTCGATGGTCTCAACGCAACCGGGAATCTGCCCATCAAGGTGGTCTTCAAGCCCGTTCTGAAAACCCCCGATGAGGTTTCCGCCGTCCTCCGAGACGCCGACGCCACCCCGAACTGCGTGGGCCTCATCGCCTGGATGCACACCTTCAGCCCGGCGAAGATGTGGATCGGCGGCCTCACGAGACTCCGGAAGCCCCTGTGCCACCTCCACACTCAATTCAATCGGGACATCCCCTGGTCCACGATCGACATGGATTTCATGAACCTGAACCAGTCGGCCCACGGGGGTCGGGAGTTCGGGTTCATCTGTTCCCGCCTCCGGATGAACCGGAAGGTCGTGGTAGGCCATTGGGAGAGCCCCTCCGTTCGGAAAGGATTGGCCACCTGGATGCGGGCAGCATCAGCCTGGCACGATAGCCAGACCATGAAGATCGCCCGCATCGGGGACAACATGAGGCAGGTGGCCGTCACCGAGGGGGACAAGGTCGAGGCCCAGCGTCGTCTGGGATACGCCGTAAATGGCTTCGGCCTCGGTGATCTGGTGGCCGAAGTGGACGCTGCAAGTGAGGCGGACGTCGGTTCCCTGTGCCATGAGTACGCCGCGACCTACAGGATGATGCCGGGCCTGGAAGAGGGTGGCCCTCGTCATGGGTCCCTGCGCGACGCAGCCAGGATCGAGTTGGGCCTTCGGTCCTTCCTGGAAGACGGGGGATTTCACGCCTTCACCGATACTTTCGAAAACCTCCACGGCCTCAAGCAACTCCCTGGCATCGCAGCCCAACGCCTCATGGCCGATGGATATGGCTTTGGCGCCGAGGGGGATTGGAAGCACGCCGCCCTGGTCCGCTCCATGAAAGTGATGGCCCACGGATTGGCCGGTGGGGCCACCTTCATGGAGGACTATACCTACCACTTCGACCCTGAGGGACCCAGCGTCCTGGGCTCCCACATGTTGGAGATCTGTCCCTCCATCGCCTCGGACACCCCGACCTGCGAGATCCATCCGCTTGGCATCGGCGGAAAAGAGGATCCGGTGCGTCTGGTATTCGACTCCGCTACCGGTGAGGCCGTCAACGCCACCGTGGTGGATATGGGAAACCGGTTCCGGATGGTGGTGAACGTGGTGGATGTCGTCGAGCCACTGGACACCATGCCGGAGCTGCCAACGGCCCGGGCCCTCTGGAAGCCCCAGCCGGACCTGGACACCGCGGCAGCAGCGTGGATCTACGCCGGAGGCGCCCACCATACGGGGTTCTTCCTGGCTCTCACAGTGGAGCACCTGGAAGACTTCGCCGGCATGGCCGGGATCGAGTTTTTGGTGATAGAGAACGGCACGGATCTGCGCCAGTTCCGAAATGAGCTTCGGTGGAACGAGGCGGCGTACCACCTGGAGGGCGGACTGAGGTAGTTG
>JBDHGR010000520.1:0-3441 GCA_039589815.1 Gemmatimonadota bacterium
CTACTCTCGCCCTATCGACCTGGTGATCACGGCGGAGAAGGTCGGCATGGTCATACCGGCACTCGAGGAAGATCACGCTCGAGCAGAGGCGGCTGTGGACGAGATCATGGTGTACTACGAGCATCCCGAAAGAGCCGGGGACGGCAAGACCCATCTGGAACACCTCGACCGGATCGTGGACCGCCTTCCCTCCCGGGCTCGGATCGGGGTGCAGGAAGAGTCAATCCCCTGGGCCATGGCCCGGCGTCTGATGTCCGTCGGGTTGGAGCTGGCCGACGTGGGTCCGAAGATCCAGGAGATGCGTTTCATAAAGGACGGGGCGGAAATCGAGCTGATGCTGGAGGCGGGGCGCCTCGCTAGCCTGGGCGTGGGCGCCTCCCTGGCGGCTCTCACGCCAGGGATCACCGAGATCGACATGGACGGTGTCGGGAACCGATCGATACTAGCGGAGGTTTCAGCTAGGTATCCTGACGCCACTCTGGATCTCTTCGCCATGAGTCCGGCCGGCCCCGTCCGGACAGTGATGCCCCATGTCTTCTCCAACACCCGACCCATAGAGACCGGAGATGTCATCATTCACAGCCGCCAGGTGGCCCTGAACGGTTACCGGGGCGAGTCGGAACGTACCTGCTTCTTGGGGAAGCCCTCGCCGGAGCAGGAGGAGATGTTCCACCTGATGCTTGAGGCTCAGCTGGCGGGCCTGGATGCCCTCAGACCCGGAGTACCCATGAGGGAAGTGGATCAGGCTTCCCGGAGCGTATTCCAGAGAGCAGGACTCGGTGAGTTCTTCATCCACCGCACCGGGCACGGCCTGGGCCTCTCCGTGCACGAGCCACCCTTCCTCCGGTTCGACGAGGACATGTTGGTGAAGGAAGGCATGGTTTTTACCGTGGAGCCGGCCATTTTCATTCCCGGACTGGGCGGATTCCGTCACTCCGATACGGCTATCGTGACCAGCTCGGGTAATCAGATCACCACGGAGCACCCCAACGACATCCGGAGTATGACTTTCTAAGGAACTTGCCTCGGCCCAGAATCGGAAAACCCCGGCTTCAGGGCCGAACACCCCGGGGCCGAGGCCTCTCCACCACACGACGGGAAGCTAATCCACCATGCCAGCACACCGCAGGATCCGACAGATCGCTCTTGTCTGCACACTCATACTGTGCGATTCCGCCCAGGCCATGGGTCAGACAGGCGGGACCTACACACGAGCCGATTCCCTCAGGGGATCTCTGGATGCCCCCGCCCGTACCTGGTGGGACGTGACTTTTTATGACCTCCACGTCCAGGTCACGCCGACGGACTCCACCATCCGCGGCTACAACTCCATAACCTACCGGGTAGTGGAGCCGAGCCGTGAGATGCAGATCGACCTCCAGGAACCCCTTCAGGTGGATAGCATCGTGCAGGACGGGGGTTCCCTCCCCTTCAGAAAGGATGGGAATGCCTATTTTCTCACCCCGGGCACGTCCCAGTCGGTGGGCTCCACCCAGTCTCTCACCGTATTCTACGGCGGCGCACCCCACGTGGCCCGGCGCCCTCCCTGGGACGGGGGATTCAGCTGGGATACGGATGAACTGGGTCGCCCCTGGGTGGTCACCACGGACGAAGGGATCGGCCCCAGCATCTGGTGGCCCCTCAAGGACAGCTGGGCCGACGAGCCCGACAGCGCAAACGTCGCCATCACCCTTCCCGACCCCCTGATCCAGGTGGGGAACGGTCGCCTGCGGCGGGTGACCCCCAATGCGGACGGAACCACCACATGGGAGTGGTTTGTGGCCAATCCCGTCAACGGGTACGCCATCAACGTGAATGCCGGTAACTACACCCACTACAGCCAGGTTTTCCAGGGGGAACGGGGAATGCTGACCGTGGATTTCTGGCCTCTCGACTACAATCTGGGGAAAGCCAAGGAACAGTTCCCTCAAGCCCTCACCATGCTCTCCTGTTTCGAGGACTGGTTCGGACCCTACCCATGGTACGAAGACGGTTTCAAGCTCATCGACGTGCCCTATCCCGGCATGGAGCATCAGAGCGCGGTTACCTATGGGAACGGTTACGCCAACGGGTACGGTGGCCGCGACGGTTCGGGTACAGGATTGGGAATGGAGTGGGATTTCATCATCATCCACGAGAGCGCCCACGAATGGTTCGCCAACAACATCACCGCCAAAGACCGGGCCGACGGTTGGGTTCATGAAGCGTTCGCCAACTACGCCGAGGGCCTCTATACGGAGTGTCTTTTTGGACGAGAGGCTGGGGCCCGGTACACCGTGGGCACCCGCCGGGGGATCCGGAACGACCGCCCCATCATCCCCGAATACGGCGTCGCGGCCTGGGGATCAGGCGACATGTATCCCAAAGGCGGCAACGTGCTGCACACCATCCGGCAAATCGTCGGGGATGATGAGAAATGGCGGGGAATCCTTCGTGGGCTCAACGAAACCTTCTGGCACCAGACTGTCACGGGAACGCAGATCGAGGACTACATGACCCGCGAGGTCGGCGTCGATCTTGGCAAGGTCTTCGACCAGTACCTTCGTACCACCATGATCCCGGCCCTGGAGTACAGAATCGAGGGAACAATGGTCTCGTACCGATGGGCAGATGTAGTCCCGGGGTTCGACATGCAGGTAGGCGCTACCCTCACTGACGCCGGATACACCGTGATCCACCCTACTGAGGAGTGGCAGACAGCGACCCTGCAGCTCTTGGACCCGGCGGCCTTTTCCGTGGACCCGAACTACTACGTGGACATCCGGGATCAGGGAGGTGGCAGCTAGGGGCTCGAAGACCCTGCCGGTCTACCCCCCCCGCGTCTCGGAATTTTCGATCTCTCTTAGAATCCCGGAGTTGAGGGTTTCGGGCAGGATTCCTTCCCGACGTTCGCCTGCCCCCTCGCTGATCCGTAGGTTCATGCTGACTCGAGAGCTTGACACTCCGGGAGGTAGCCCCATGAGCAAGGAAACCAGACCTCATGACATGACCCGGCGGGACATGATCGGCGCCACCGGGAAGGCGGTGGCCGTGTCTGTTCTGCTTCCCCCCTTTATTCATGGGTGTGGCGAAGCAGGAGAGACTGCATCCGAAGCGATAGAGGCAGGCCTCACGGCAGTTGCTGGGCCCGATAGGGTCGTGGTGGTCCCGGGCAAGACCTACATCAACAGCTGGGTCGGATACGGATTGCCCCCCAACCGGCGACCTCGCCGGCGACGGGGAGAGCCCGAACCACCCCCTCCCCCCACTGGACCCGAGGCCAGCGTGGTCTGGGCCAAAGAATCGGGGCCCGGCACGGTGGAGTTCGCCGACGCCAACGCCTTGGTGACTACCGCTACGTTTTCCGCCCCGGGCACATACGTTGTGAAGCTCACCGCCGACAACGGCGAGTCCAAGGTCACGTCCAGCTTCGACGTCATGGTGGAGCCAGGGCCGCCCCCG
>JBDHGR010000521.1:0-3436 GCA_039589815.1 Gemmatimonadota bacterium
CATGCAGATGGTGGCCATCGGCGTCATCTTCTATTTCCTCCTGATCCGGCCGCAACGGAAGGAGCAGGCCCGGCATCGGACGATGATCGAGGAGTTGAAGAAGGGGGACGAGGTAATCACAGCCGGCGGAATCATCGGGACCGTGGTCCACACCCAGGATGATAAGCTCACCATCAAGACCGGTGAGAACACGCGAGTGGTGGTCCAGAGGGGCCGAATCGCCCAGGTCCTTTCTGACAGAAGCCCCGATCGGGGGTGAGAGCCTGAGCTCAGGATCGACGTATGGCGGTTCGGGAAATCAAGATCCTCGGTGACCCGGTTCTTCGGGAGACAGCCGAAGAGGTCGGGGAGTTGGATGACGGGGTGCGGGCCCTGGTCCAGGATCTGTTGGAGACCATGTACCATGCTGAAGGGATCGGGCTAGCCGCTCCCCAGGTCGGGGTTTCCAGGAGGGTCATCGTAGTGGATCTGGGTGACCCCGACGAGTCCAGCGAAGGCGCTGTAGCCCTCATCAATCCCAGGGTGGTGGAATCCGGGCGGGAAAAGGACAAACACCCCGAAGGGTGTCTGAGTATCCCTGGCATGGAGGAGGTAGTGGAGCGCCCCGAAGCCGTCACGGTTGAGGGCCTGGATCCCGACGGTGAGCCGGTTTCTCTGCAGGTATCAGGGCTCCTCTCCCGAGCTTTGCAGCATGAGATCGACCACCTTGACGGAGTTCTCTTCATCGACAAGCTGAGCCCCCTGAAGCGGCGAATGGCCCTGAAGAAGTGGCGGAAGAGCCGGGCTGAGGAGGTGGCCTCCTGAGGATTCTATTCTGGGGGTCTCCGTTGTTTGCCCTGCCATCCCTCCGTGCCTTGAACGAGGAAGGTCACGATATCGTGGGGGTTGTCACGCAGCCTGATCGCCCCTCTGGGCGGGGGCGGCGACTCGCCCCGTCGCCGGTAAGGGAGGTGGCGGAAGAGGAAGGGCTCGCTGTCCTCGTTCCGGAACGCCCGACGGGGGATGCTTTTCTCCATCAGATTCGTGGCCTTCAACCGGAACTCTCCGTTGTGGTCGCCTACGGACACATCCTGGGCCCAGAGATCCTCTCAGTGCCTTCCGGGGGATCCATCAACGTCCATGCGTCTCTCCTCCCGGAGCTCCGAGGGGCAGCTCCGGTGCACTGGGCCATCCTCCGTGGGCACTCGACAAGCGGGGTATCCATCATGCGCATGGTGGAGGCCATGGATGCCGGTCCTGTGCTGTTTCAAACCCCCGAGAAGATCGGGCCCGACGAGACCGCCACCGAGCTGAGCACCCGTCTTTCAGAGGTAGGGGCCGAGGCCCTGGTGGAGGCCCTGGCCCTCATGACCGAAGGGGCGGTCAAGGAGGTGGAGCAGGACCATTCGAGCGCCACCTTTGCCCCCAAGGTAAACCGGGAGATGGCGAGGGTGGATTGGCAGCGGCCGGCACAGGAGCTGGGTTGGCATCTGCGAGGCCTCGACTCTACGCCCGGTGCTTGGTCCATCCTCGATGACGAGCCCGTCAAGCTCTTCCGGCCCTCCCCTGAGCCCCGGTTCAAACACGGCGCGCATCCAGGGATGGTCCTCGGAACCGATCCTGAAGCGGGCCTCTTGGTGGCCTGTGGCGCGGGAGCCCTCAGGGTAGCCGAGATTCAGAGGCCGGGAAAGAGAAGGATGCCGGTAACGGCTTGGCTCAAGGGGAACCCTCTTCCCGATGGAACCTGCTTCGAGTGATCCCCAGCCTCCATATCGTCACTGATGACGAAATCCTCAGCCGACCGGATTTCGTCCCGACGGCCAGGGGTGTTTTGGAGGCCGGCGGCGACCGGATTGCGCTACATCTGAGAGGCCCCAGAACGCCGGGGCGGAGCCTGTATTCCGTGGCCCGCAGCCTCAAGCCCGCCGCACAGGCGGTGGGTGGCAAACTGTTGGCCAACGATCGCGTCGATCTGGCCTTGGCGCTTGACCTCCAGGGTGCACATCTGGGGCAGCGGTCTCTGTCCCCACCGGTTGCCAGGAGGATCCTGGGGTTCCACCGCCTCTTGGGCCTCTCCGTCCACGGGATCCGAGAGACGGAGGAGGTGCCGGGGGGCATGGTGGACTTTCTCCTGGTCGGGACCATCTTTCCCTCCTCCTCCCACCCAGGCGTGACGCCGGGGGGACTAGAACGGCTTCGGGAGGTCCAGGGAGTGACCGCCCTTCCTCTCCTCGCCATTGGAGGCATCACGACCGAGAGGGTGGGGGAGGCCATGTCTGCCGGTGTCCATGGCGTGGCCGTTCGGGGGGGGATCTGGGATGCAGTGGACCCAATGGCCGCCACGGGGGGGTATCTGTTGGAGTTGAGGAAAGGGAAACCGGAATGACCGAGAACGCCACCATCGAGGTTCGGATCAACGGAGACGACCGGGGAATCCCTCCCGGCCTGTCGGTTTCGGGCCTCCTCGAATGGTTGGACCTCAATCCTGGCCTGGTTGTGGTGGAACTGAACCGGGAGATCCTTGACCGGGATCGGTACGGCGAGATCGTTATTGCCGAGAAGGATACCCTCGAGCTGGTTCATTTCGTGGGCGGCGGTTGATCTTGCGACACTCAATGACGAGGGACGGAGCTGAGCCGATGGACGCGCCTTTCCAGATCGCTGACCGGGAGTTCACATCCCGGCTGATCGTGGGTACGGGGAAGTACAAGGACAACCGAACGATGGTGGATGCGATCCGGGCCTCCGGTGCCGAGATGGTAACCGTGGCGGTGAGGCGGGTTGACCTGGATCGCACCAAGGAAGAGGGGATCCTGCATCATCTCGATCCGGAGGAGTTCCTGCTCCTTCCCAACACTGCCGGTTGCTACACGGCAGAAGACGCCATTCGGTATGCAAGGTTGGCCCGGGCGGCAGGATTCACCGACTGGCTGAAGCTGGAGGTCATCGGGGACGAAAAGACCCTTCTTCCTGATACCCAGGCCACCATCGAAGCGGCCAGGATCCTGGTGGATGAGGGATTCAAGGTCATGGCCTACACCAACGATGACCTGATCGCGGCTCTCCGGCTGGAGGACCTGGGATGCGTCGCCGTGATGCCCCTGGCAAGTCCCATCGGGAGCGGCCTCGGCGTGGTGAACCCCTACTACATCCGGGAAATCAAACGCCGCCTCGAGGTCCCCATTATCGTGGACGCAGGTGTCGGTACGGCCTCGGACGCGTGTGTCACCCTGGAACAGGGGGTCGATGGCGTCCTCATGAACACGGCTATTGCGGTGGCCGACGACCCGGTAGCCATGGGGGAGGCGATGCGACTGGCGATTCAAGCGGGGCGCTTGGCTTTTCTGGCCGGCCGCATGCCTTCCAGGGAAATCGCCGTTCCGTCTTCCCCTACCTCGGGAATGTTGGATTGACAGGTTCCCGGGCGTCGACGGGGACCCCTCGGGCCGGTTGTCTC
>JBDHGR010000522.1:0-3421 GCA_039589815.1 Gemmatimonadota bacterium
TGAGGTCGTCAGCCGCGACCAGGAGCCAGCCAGTGCCTGAGGCGCCATTGAGAAAGAGCGCCCGGTTCACGCCGGGCGCTTCTGCTCTGTGCTGCTCCAAGGAGAGTCTCTGCAGTGAGCAGGAGCTGCGGGAGCAGCTGCGACGTTCATTGTTTTCTATTTTTTTCTCTATCGACAAGCACCCACCGGCAACCCGATGCGACCTGCAGAGGGGGTCATGCTTGGCCTCACCGTAGTCTTCCCAGCTCGGAGTTGAGGTCCTGAGGGAGAGGGACGACCAGCTGTACTGTCAATTGTACTGTCAACAGAAGCCGGCACCCTGCCGTATCGACCATTCGGGAACCCGGCAGATCGCCCCATCTGACGCGGAAACTCCGGCAAGATGTCGTGTTTCGGGTTCCTACAGGCACGCCTGATAAGCGTGAGGTCGATGGTTCAAATCCATCCGGGCCCATCAGCAGTAAGACTGAAGCCGCTTGGGGTTAGAGCCTCGGGCGGCTCCTTCTTCGAATCTCCCGCCAGGGTAGTGTCCATTCGGGTCAGACCTGATCGAATTCAATAAGAGTCTGACGGTTCTCCAACCCCTGCTTCATTCCCGCTATTGCTCGCACGGCGGCGGGCAAGTCAGTGAGAAAACATGTATAGTAGAAGGTCCGCGCCATATTGAATCGTCCAATGTCCCGTTTCTCTTGAAGAGAGGGTGCCATGTCCCGCATCAACCTCCTCCTCGCCGGACTCCTCATCATCGCGGTGCTGCCGGCGGCGCTGAACGCTCAGGAGCAGGAGTACGCGTCGCCGGAGGCCGAAGCCATGATCAAGAACGCCCTGAGCGCCGGCCCGGCGGACGTTGCGGCGAACGCGACCGTCGTCGACTTGGAAGGCAACGTCCTGCGCGAGGGCACGAACGAGTACACGTGCATGCCGGACGACCCCGAGGTGTCCGGGAATTCGCCGATGTGCGCGGACGAGACGTGGCTGGCCTGGATCGCTGCTCTCATGAGCCAGCAGCCTCCGCCGAAGGTCGAGAAGGTGTCGTTCGCCTACATGCTCCAGGGCGACTGGCCGACCAGCAACACCGATCCGTTCGCGACGGGGCCGACCGAGGACAACGAGTGGGCGGAAGACATCGGTCCCCACATCATGGTACTCGTACCTGACGTCGCCATGCTGGACGGGGTCTCCGACGATCGCGACCACGGTGCGCCGTACGTGATGTGGAAGGGGACGGAGTACGAGCACCTGATGATTCCGGCGACGAAGAGGGAGTAGACTCTCCGGCGGATTCCCACGCCAGTGAAGCGCCCGGCTCACGCCGGGCGCTTTCTCTTTGCTCTCACTGCCGCCGCTGAACCCTCGATGACTCTGTAGGGTATCCGAATACAGACTTATCGGTGGGACGCAGGTCGGCGTGTGGGCCATTCTTGCCCAGCACATATCGCAAGGAGAGAGCTATCGGCTAGAGGGAAGGAGTCGTCTTGAGCATCCTCCCACGAAGAATGCGGTTCTACTCCGTCCGGGATATCGAGCGTCTGCCCCAGCTGCAGAACCTCGCCCCGGACGATCGCTTCGCGATGAGGGTCGTAGCGCGCGTATTCCCTTTCAGAGTAAACAACTACGTCGTCGAGGATCTCATCGACTGGGAGAACGTGCCGGACGACCCATTGTTTCAGCTGACCTTTCCCCAGCGCGGCATGCTTCACCCGTGGGACTTCGAGTGCCTGTCCGAGGCTGTGCGGAAAGAGGCCCCGGTCGAAGATGTAGCCGCGATCATAGACAGGATCCGTCTCGGCTCTAATCCGCACCCGGCGGGCCAGATGATGGAGAATGTCCCCTCCATTCACGGCGAGCCGGTTCCCGGCATGCAGCACAAGTATCGCGAGTCCGTGCTCATCTTCCCATCTCACGGCCAGACGTGTCACACGTACTGCACCTACTGCTTCCGATGGCCGCAACTCGCCGGTATGGATGGATTCAAGTTCGCTACCGACAAAGCCGGACACTTCCTGACCTACCTCCGGAAACACGACGAAGTGACGGACGTGCTGATCACAGGCGGCGATCCTATGATCATGAGTGCCGCTCGGCTCGCCGCGTACGTTGAGCCGCTTCTCGGGCCGGGTTTCGAGCACATCCAGACAATCCGCATCGGCACGAAGTCGATGGCCTACTGGCCGTATCGCTTCGTGAGCGACAGAGACACGGACGACGTGCTGCGGCTGTTCGAGCGCGTGGTGGCTGCCGACAAGCACCTTGCCCTGATGGCCCACTACAGCCACTGGAGGGAGCTCGCAACGCCGGTATCGAGGGAGGCCGTACGTCGAATTCGCTCCACCGGTGCGGAGATCCGCACTCAGTCCCCCATCGTCCGCCATGTGAGCGACGACCCCGGTGTCTGGGCGCGCATGTGGAAGGAGCAGGTACGCCTCGGCTGCATTCCCTACTACATGTTCGTGGAGCGGAACACAGGGGCCAGCGACTACTTCTCAGTGCCGCTGTACCGGGCGTGGCGTGTCCACCGCGGAGCATACCAGCGGTTATCTGGTCTTGGACGCACGGTCCGGGGACCTGTCATGTCTGCGTATCCGGGCAAGGTCCTCGTCGAAGGCGTCAGCGAAGTGCACGGGGAGCGGGTGTTCGTCCTCTCGATGATTCAGTCTCGGGTCGCGGACCAGGTGCGACGGCCGTTCTTTGCCCGTTTCGATCCCGACGCGGCGTGGCTGACCGATCTCGTGCCAGCGTTTGGAAGTGATCGCTTCCCGTTCGAGAGAGAGGCGAAGGATCGACTCGGCGCGCACAGGCATGACGGTGGATCGTGGAACGGGAAGAGGCGCTCACGGGCACGGCTACTCCCTATGCGCCCAACGGACGAAAACGCCTGAGGCACGCTCGGAGCCGGCACCGGCTCGAAGGCGATCACCCTGTCGAAAACGCTGTGCCGACAGCACAATCGACAGGTTCGTGTGCTACCGAATGACCAGCAAACGGGGAAACAATGCTCAGAGACAGAAAACAGCGGAGTATGATCAAGAAAATACTCGGCCATACCACCCGTATGCATCAGTACATGATCAATCAGGAAATGAACAGCCTACGAAACAGTCCGTGCCATCCGAACTCGAAAAGCCTCGTTCCTTAAGGCCACAAGATATACTCCCAGAACGACGAGGACGGGATCGTCCGGGAAGTATTCACACGCATCGGGACCACCAACAAGAAGTTCGTTGAGTTCGGCGTCGACGACGGCAAGGAATGCAACACCTATGCCCTGCTTTTTGACGGCTGGCGCGGGCTGTGGATAGAGGCATCCGCCGAGGACGTTATCAAGGAGAGCCTCGCGCCGGTAATCAGGGCGGATCAGTTGATGGTCGCCAAGTCCTTCATCACCAGGGACAACATCAATGCGACGATTTCAGCCCATATC
>JBDHGR010000523.1:0-3416 GCA_039589815.1 Gemmatimonadota bacterium
CATCACGGACACGTCGGCAGTATGGGTTTACATACATAATGGGGCGGTGATTCCGATGATGGTGGTGCCTTCCATCGTCGGGATCATGGCAGGCTCCTTTGTCGGAGTTCGCTTCCTGAGAGTTGCCAGACCGACCTTCGTGAGGCGGATAGTGATCGGCCTGCTCCTCTTCTGCGGGACCAAAGCGATTACTCAGGGGCTGGGCCTCCCGTTCATCTTCTGAGGCGGGGGACGCAGGGAGACTTCCGACGAGGCCCTTCGGAGAAGCCGATGATCGATCATGTTGATGATATCGCCGAGTTTTATGAGGAAGACCCTCAGAGGGAGGAGCTTTGGAGGAAGCGATTCAACGACTGCGAGGGGGGGGACTCATCTTCTCAACCCTCCTCAGTCGTCTCGGCATCCTGGGCGACTTGATGAGGAACGTTCCAACCTGGATCCAGGACCAAGTAGAGGTACGGTCACTGCTAACGAATGGAAGACGACCTGACCACTACCCACGAGGAGGCTTCCGGGGATACTTCGCACATATTTCTGAGATCGCCCCGCTCCATGAAACGGTGGGGTTCCAGACAATCATCGTAGCCGGGGTCGAGCCTGCGATCTCCGCCGATGACCAGAGCTTCAACAGGCTAGAGGGAAAGCAACGCCGGCTGTGGCTTGATCTTCTTCATGAGATCAGTACGGAGCCATCGATCCTCGGTGCATCAAGGCACCTTCTCTATGTTGGAGAGAAACCGGGATGAGGGCTCGAGAATTGTCCCAAGTGGTCTGACGGTGTACATCAAATAACCTGCATTCCCAATTTCCTGAGGCCAAGCTTTAGCATGCGGATATTCCCGGGCTCGATGAACCTGATCCTTTCCTCACCTTTTGACTGGCTGTCATCCGAACTTGAGCCGCATCTCATCCGAATCCAGGGGGAGGAGATGGGTGGCGAAAGTGACGGTCTTATGTACCCCGCCAATCTCCCGGACCTGGACGAAGAAAGTGGATTCCGGTGCACATCCGAACGCGGGATCCTTGAACGGTCTGATCACAGACTTTTGAGTTCATTGCCTCGATTGGATCCAGAGACCGGCTTCCGCTATAAGACGGAGACCTCGTGTCCCTTTCGATTGGCCCACATTCTTGAGACTCCCTAGCTAGAGGAGGTAGAAGGCTCACATATGAAGGTCCGCGATGTGACCTCGGTCCATGACCTGAACAAGGTCCGTGGTTGGCTACTTGTCTGGGTGATCATTCCGATACCGCACGGCGTTGGTGCACCAATTCTCATCGCGCGGCAGCAACGGCTGGGTGACGCTGCCACAGGTGCCGATGGGATTAACGTGGGTTTGCTGGTGAGTGGTGTGGGTGGGCTATTGGGTGACGTCCAGGCGGGTTCAGGCCGTGTTTGGCACAAGGGGTCTGGCTGTGATTCGCTCTTCCCCAGTGCCGCATCTTTCCGATAAACGGAGATAGTGTTTGAGAGACTGGAAAGCCTGGGTCGGGATAGGTGTATCCGCGTTCCTCCTCTGGTGGGTGTTCCGGGGCGAGGACCTCGTCACGATTGGCCAGCAATTCGCGTCAGCCGATCCGGTGATGTTGATCTTTGCCGGGGCTTTGTCCATGGCCGGGGGCTTGGTTCGGGCCCTTCGGTGGCGTCTACTGCTCGAACCGCTCGGTGTCCCTATCCCGCTCTATGCGAGATGGAAGGCACTCATCATCGGATTTACGGTCACCAACCTGGCGCTGGGTCGCCTCGGCGAAGTGGCCCGGCCCTACGCACTCAGCAAGATGGTGCCGGTCTCCACATCCGGTGCACTCGGAACCGTAGTGCTTGAGCGAGTCCTCGACATTGTCGCGCTCATCATCCTCCTATTCGTGACACTACTTGCCCCAACCTTCCCATCAGATGCAACCGTGGTCGGGAGACCTATCGAATACGCAGTGGCGGGTGCGGTGGGGGTCGGGTCTGTCGCGCTGGGGATCGTGGCTTTGCTCGCTCTCTGGCCTGACCGGATCAGCGGGTTAGCCCGAACAATCAGTTATCGGTTACCTGGCCGAACTGGCGGTCGAATCGCCGATGCCCTTGAAGCGTTCCTCACTGGGTTGGATCTACTGCGCCGCCCCACCCCGCTTCTCAAGGCCCTGCTCTGGTCCCTGGTTCTTTGGCTCTGGATGGCCGCATCGTTCTGGGCTGCCTTCAGTGCATTCGGGATTGAGCTCGGCTTCACCGCCGCACTGTTTACGCAGTGTGTAGTCGCGGTCTTCATCTCCATCCCAGCTGGACCGGGATTCATCGGAACCCTCCAGGCCGGGGTCTTGGTAGCCCTCAGCGGAGTGTTCAGCGTCCCGGAGAATCAAGCCCTCTCCATGTCCGTGGGGTACCACCTCGCGGGATACATTCCCGTCACGATGCTCGGCCTCTATTACACGTGGACCCTGAGGCTCCGAATCAGATCCGTCCGGGCTGAGGCCAAAGCGGCGACTCAGTTCCAAGGCGATTAGGGCAGGGCAACCAGAGAACGTGCAAGACAGCAAAACTTTCGTGTCGACAGGAGTTGGAGACAGTGAGGAGTTCGTTCAGTCAAAGGCCCTCCCGAAACTCCAGACGTGGCCGGTCGTTTTCTCGCAGGTCGACCCGGATGTGGTTTCTTTGGGGTTTCCTATGGGGAGCCCTCCGATTGTTTGATGGGATGCGGCTACTCATGGGCCCAGACGGATTCAACGGGTGGGATCTGCCGCAGTGGGTAACAGGAGTCGGTTTCGCTGTACTTCCCATGGGGGTGGTAAGGACCACCCTCTAAGGGGTGAGAGACCGTTTCCTGAGGAACATACGGTCCTTCAGACGGATGCAAGGGAAGTGGGCCCCTCTTCCCTTCCTACCGAACCGGCGGGATGATTCGTGACCTCAGGAAGGTCCTAGACCAGGTGGCGGTGTCGGCAGGACGGAAACCAGGAGAGATCCGTACCCGGCTCTTCCGCCACACACACTGCGCCGCACGTCTGCAGACCTTGGACCGAGGAGCACCTGTATCACCCTAGGCTGTAGCCAAAGAGATGGGTCCTGGAGGCCGAGACCTGGTGGATCGTGTCTATGGCCACCTCGGGGAAATCCGGCACCGATCTGAGGCCATCGAGTAACGGGTGGACCACCACGGAGAGTTCATCAAGGGGCGCCTGGAAGCAGTCCGGGCAGGAGATCAGGAGACACCATAGGCCGGCGGTTCTGGGAGTCTTTTGTTACCGCTAGTGTTACCGCGGCCCTTTTTGGACCCCAGAAAGACAAAGGTTATGCGCCCTTAACTGCTTGCAGGGCATCATCTTACGACAGTACACCCGGCGCGATGGAGCTGCGGGGCCCTGACGGGCCTCCTCGCTCGTCTCGCGGGTCAACACTCGGGCATAATCCCGAACCTCTCAGCCCCTCG
>JBDHGR010000524.1:0-3411 GCA_039589815.1 Gemmatimonadota bacterium
GAGGGAATAGGCGCAATTCAAGGCCCGTCGTGGTCGCCCGATGGTCGGACTATCGTTTTTTCAGGATCCAAGGGAGGTTTGAGCGACCTCTACCTCTACGATGTGGAAACGGAACAAACTACCCAGCTTTCCGATGACAGGTACGCGGAGTTTCACCCGACCTATTCTCCGGACGGAAAGACCATCGCTTTTGCGACGGACCGATCGCCCGGTACGGACTTCGACAACCTGGCCTACGCCAAGTTTCAGCTGGGCTTGCTGAACTTGGAGACCGGAGAGATCAGTACCCTCTCGTTGTTCGGGCCCTCGGTGAAACATATCAACCCGCAGTTCTCACCTGACGGAACGAAGCTCTTTTTCATCTCGGACGTGGACGGTTTCAGCAATATCTATCGAGTGGACGTCGCCACTGGATCCATCGACCGGATCACGAATGTGGCCACGGGCGTAAGTGGGATCTCCTGGTCGGCTCCGGCCATGACGGTTGCTCAGGGGACCGGTGAGGTCGCGTTCTCCGTATTCGATGAGTTCGAGTTCCACATCTACCGGCTCAGTCCAGAAGAGGTTGAGAGCAGGGCCGAGGTGTTTGCGGTGACCGAGCCCGGCCCGGGCCGGAATCTGCCGCCCATGGTCCCTGATGTTTCCAGCCTGGTGACCACTTACCTGGCCGATGCAGAGACGGGTCTCGAGGCTCCGGGGACGTACCGGGTGGCCGATGCCGAAGCCTTCGATTCTCAGCTGGAACTCGACTTTATCGGGCAGCCCATGTTGGGTGCCGGAGCGGACCAGTTCGGCACCTACATCGGCGGCAGCGCGTCGGCCTACTTCTCGGACATGTTGGGTGACCGCCAGCTTGGCGTAGCACTTCAGGCAACAGGGACCGTGAAAGACATCGGAGCCCAGGTGTTCTACCTGAATTCGGCTAAGCGCTGGAACTGGGGATACTCGGTCTCGAGGATTCCTTATCAATACCAGTATTATGGTTGGACCGGGACCGATGTGCCGAACAACAGTGGGGGCACGTTGGACGCATTGGCTCTCACCCGTTATCGGATCTTCGCCGATAACGCCACGGGGCTGATCTCCTATCCATTCTCCATGACCCGCCGCATTGAGGCGAACCTCGGTTTTTCCCGTTACTCGTTCGACATCGAGCAGGACCAGATTCTCTACGACGGTGTCTTTCAGGTCGGCCAAAGGCGGATCCAGCTAGACGACCAGGAAGCCGATCCCTTGAACCTCTTCGAGGCCACCGTCGCCTACGTCGGGGACAACTCCTTCTCTGCCTTCACGTCGCCCGTCCGGGGCGGTCGTTTCCGGTTTGCCCTTACCACCACGCACGGTACCGTGAATTATCAAACCCTCAACCTGGACTATCGCCGGTATTACAGCCCCAATATGAACGTCACCCTGGCGGTAAGGGGTATGCACGTCGGGAGGTACAACTACGGCACGGACTTTTTGGACAGCCAGGCTTTTTATCCCTTCTTCCTGGGTTACGAAACCCTCATCCGGGGGTACGCGTACGAGAGCTTTTCCTCCAGCGAATGTGGTCAGACTGCGGACGGGAGCTGCCCGGTTTTCGACAGGATGCGGGGTCAACGCCTAGGGGTGGCCAACTTCGAACTCCGGGTCCCGTTCATCGGAACGGACCAATTCGGATTGATCAACCTCCCCTACATCCCGATGGAACTTGTGGCCTTTACCGACGTCGGGGTGGCATGGGACGATGAGAATCCCGTGGACTCCTGGAGCTTCAGCACCTCCTCTTCCGAGCGTGTCCCGCTTTTCGCTTCGGGTTTCGGGGCCCGCTTCAATCTCTTGGGGGTTTTGATTCTGGAAGCATACTATGCCTATCCTTTCCAGAGACCGGACAAGGGGTGGCACTGGGGATTCAACCTCGCTCCGGGCTGGTAGGATTTCGAGATCCGGATGGGGCTGGGCCATCCAGCCGAAGCACACAAAGAAGAGGGGCCGGCAGTTGGCGGCCCCTCTTCCTTTTAGTCTCGACCCTGGTGCGTCAGAAGATTTCGATCTTCACGTAGTTGCCAGGGTTTTCCTTGATATCGTCGGTGAGAGCCTTCACGCTTTCCAGCGTGGCGATGAGGGTTTCGTACAGCGCTGGGTTCGCGGAGAGTTGCCCCAGGGTCCCCTCCCCTGCCTCCATGCGTTGGAGGATGGTTTGAAGGGCCTCCGAGGCGCCCAGTACCACCTGGCTGGTTCGGTTCACGGTGGCCAGGGCCGAATCAGCCCGGGCCACGGCACCGGCGATATCCTCACCCGACCCCGCGGCGGTCTCCAAGCCTGAGGCCGAGCGATTGAGGGAAGCCGTCAGCTGGGCGATCTCTCTCCCCTGCTCCGCGGCCAGCTGGGACAGCTGGCCCAAAAGGCCCTGAAGTTCACGAGCGCTTCCCTGAACGGCCTCCAACGTCGGCTCAGCCAGAAGCCGTTGGATTTTCTCCAACACCGCTTGGGCGTCCTGGCCAAGATCGGCGGGCATATCCATGATCCCCTCGACATTCTCTCCGGGGATTTCGCTGCCTCCTCGAATCCTTTGGGAGCTCGATCCCTCAACGATCTCCACCGTTCGTCCGCCGAGGATTCCACCAGAGACGAGCCTGCTCCTCGAGTCTTCCGGGATGTCCCACGCTCCCTCGATCTCCAGGGTGATCCGGACTCCCTGGGAAGCCAACGAGAAGGACATGACCCTGCCAATGTTCACCCCCCGCATTTGAACGGGGTCCCCCCGCCGGATCCCCCCTGCATCCTCGACCACCGTCGTGATCCTGTAGCGTCCCCTCCAAGTGCTGGGGTCGGTGAGGAGGAAGAGGGCGGCCAGTGTTGTAGCAATGCCGAAGAGAACAAAGAGTCCGACCCTGAACTCGAGTCTCCGTTTATTCCGGGGGACGGCTCTCCTGAGCTCCTCCTCACTGGGCTCCTGGAACACCCGGCGGGAAGTATTATCGGTTTCACTCATACCACGTTCAGTTGGTTGTCGAGGGCGGCTTCCGCCCCCGCTCTGTTCACGAATGATCGGACCACAGGGTCCTGGCTTCCTCGAAACTCCCCCGGGGAACCGCAGAACCGTAATGATCCGGCTGTTAGCATGGCCACCCTGTCGCAAATGAGTAGGCCGCCTTCGATGTCGTGGGTCACGATGATGGACGTTACTTCCAGTTCCTTGGAAAGGCGAGCGATGAGCCTTTCCACCGCTGCAGTATTTACCGGATCCAGACCGGTCGTGGGTTCGTCCCAAAGAAGCATCTCGGGTTTCCCCACGATGGCCCGGGCGATGCCCACTCGTTTCTTCATCCCCCCCGAGAGCTCCGCGGGAAGCTTCGACAGGATCATGCGTGGATCCAGGTTTACGATCTCCAATGCCTCCCATGCCCGCCGCCCCGATTCCCTTCT
>JBDHGR010000525.1:0-4010 GCA_039589815.1 Gemmatimonadota bacterium
TCCCATGTCCGGCTGGGATCGGAATAGACCCACGAGAACCACCCCGGTTTGTCCACGAAATCGAAGAGGCCGCTGGTGTGGTTGAGGAGCTGCCGAAAGGTGATGTCCGGATCCACGTGGGGATAGGCCGGGAACCAGGAGTGCAGAGAATCGTCCAGACTCAACAGCCCATCCTCGGCCATCCGAAGAATGGTCAGCGCCGTGAAGGTCTTGGTAATGCTCCCGGCAGCAAACACAGACCGATCGGTGATGGGCACGGACCCGTGGGAAACCCCGGCCACCCCGGTCCATGGGGGCTCTCCCGGCGCAAGGACCGTGACGGAGAGCCCTCTTCCCTGGGCCTGGTGAAAGGCCCCGTCGAGGGCCGCCTGCAGGCTCTCAGCAAAGGTATCCGGGGAACCCGCCGTGGGCGTGTCCGAGCAGCCGCCGAAAAAGAACAGGAAGAGGAGTAGCAGCAGCTTCAGAAGCAGGGCGGGGCCCCGGACCGGACGGCAGAGGCGGGACCCATCGACTCGATAAACCACTTCAACCCCCCAACGCTAGCCATTGATTCCTGAGAGACCCTCTTTTTAGCTAGCACGCCGCAGACGCTCGAGTCTACCAAAGACGTTGCGGGGGTCACTTTCCTTGCCAGGTCACTCCCAGATATGGGCCCATGCCCCCCTGGTACTCCAGGCCCCTTACCTGCAGAAGAGTCTACTCCATCCTGGAGCAATCCGTCAGCGTTCAACTCCTGGGTTTTGAAGTGAACAACGAGATCAAGTAGTCCGTCCCCATTCACGCCCTCTCCGCGTCCCCAGCGGACCGGCGAGGTGATACCCCCGGCCAGTATGGTGGCCCGGTCCACGGTCAGAGGATCAAACTCGGACGATGCGAGGATAGCCACAGGTGTACGGCCTTTGGAGGAGGGATTGATGCAGGGGAGGTTGTCCCCTGGCTTGATCTGGATACTCACGACCTGCGCCGTCGGTGGAGGATCTTCTGAAGCCCCTCCCATGTAATGGCTCTGGTCAGTAGCCCCAACAAACAGAGAAGCACCAAAACCAGAGGCTGTTCCCAGGTTCGTGTAGGGACCGGCCTGGGCTACTCCCTCCGCCCGGCACACCTCTTCCGCCCCAACCGCCAACGTGGGGAAAAAGCAGATAAAGCCCTCCATATCGTCCGTCACAAAAACCGTGTTCAACTCCTCGTCTCCCGTATTCGTCAACGTGTACTCCCAGACTACGGGCTCACCAGGCTCAATCGACGGTCCCGGCGGGGCATCCGCGTCCTGGCCGTTGGTTGACTTCTCAAGGGAAATAGAGGGATTCCCGGGGAAGAATGGGGAAACCGAGGGTTCCGCCGAGTACGAATCGGCCGGAGGCCCGGATGGTTCGATGCAACCCAAGAGAAAGATGGAAAGAATCCCGAAGGTTTTTTTGATAGGTCGGTGCATGGTTCGATCCTCTCCTGATGCCCCACTCCAGAGTGGGTTTTGATCGGGGGAGTGGTGAAAGGATCAAGGACCATACCGGAAGGTGCTTCTGAAAAGGGGAATTCATATGTTCCCTTGTCACTCAAACTCTTAGCGGGCCCATCCTCCTCTGGTGACCGATTCGGAAAGGACCGTAGACTTAGAAAAAAAGTCCAGAAAGGGAAAATCTTCCGGGGACAGATGCCGGGGTGCGGTCCAAACAAGAGAGTCGCGGGAATGCTGGATTCTCAGGGAGAGAATGACCTCGGGGTTTGACGCGAGCTTTCTTCACTCCCTCATCGGTATCCCGAGCTTCGGGCCTCGGCTGAACCTTCGGCCCCCGCCCAAGTGTCCTCAGTCGTCGGACCCCTCCATTTCCTCCAGGGCTGCATCAATGGTGGCCCGGAACACCTCCAGAGGCTGAGCGCCGAGAATAACCCTTCCGTTGATAAAGAAAGCCGGAGTTCCCCGGACGCCATAGCTAACTCCAAGCTCCAAGCCATCCTGGATGCTCGGTAGCGGTTCCTCGGAGGCAAAGCACTCATCAAACCGATCCATCTCCAACCCGAGCAGGGACGCACCCTCTCTCAGGCCTTCCGCAGTCAGGCCTGCCCCGCCGGAAAAGAGAAGGTCGTGGTATTCCCAGAATAATCCCTGGTCCTCGGCGCAGCTCGCGGCAATTGCAGCCCTCAAAGAGGAGGGGTGAATGCTGGGAACAGGAAAATGGCGGACGAAATAGCGGATCTTTCCATCATAATCGGCCATGAGCGTCCTGAAGATGTTCTGGTAGTACCGTTGGCAGAAAACGCATTCGTAGTCCGTGTATTCCACGATCGTGACCAGTGCGTCCTCTGGACCCAGGAAGGGTCGGTCCTCCAGGCCACTCATGGCTCCGGAGAAGACCACCCTGGTCCGAGCCGTCGCGCTACCCAACCCAAACCCCAAGATCAGCCCGGTGGCAAACACAAATGCCATAAGAGCGGCGCCCTTCACGTTCCACTTCCTTGAATCCGATTGACTGTCCACTGGGCCTGTCCATTCTCAGGTCAACGTTCTGCCGGTTACTGACAAAAGAATAATGAGGTTTGGGCTAAAGTGGGAGCAACTCCGGTCCTCTGCTTGAGGTACCGGGGAGTTTTCCGTCGCTGACGAGGGAATGCAGGATGTCAGCCGTTCTTTCGGCTCCACCCAAATCCATTTGGACCTTCGGTTCCCCCACAGTCAGCGGCGAGCCCGAAAGCTCCCCCAGCATCTCAGCCAGCTCTCGGGAACCGGTAATGCGGCGTGCCAAGCCGCATCTCTGTAACCTGTCCGTGCGCTCGAGCTGCTCAGTGCGTCCGCGTGGGAAGAACCAGATGTTGGGAACCCGACTCGCCACGAGCTCGAAAGCGGTGTTGTAACCACACATGGAAATCGACACCGAACATTCCGAGAGGGTGGATCGATACTCGGAAAACGCGCATAGGTGGATATTGTGATTGCGGAGAGCCTGCACCGATTCCCTGAGAAAGGGCAACAGCTTGCTTGGGTAGAACAATCCCGGAAATACGCGAATCTCGTAGTCAGGCAGCGCCCGGTGGCCCAGCATCCCGAGAGCGTCTAGAAGCATCTCGATGAGAGGCCCGCCGTCTCTCCCGCCTCCGACGCTAACGGCAATGACCTTCTTTCTGGTCGTGTTTCTTTGGGCCAGAAGCCGAGAATCTATCACGTAGCCCGTATAACGAACCTTCTCCCGGAAAGAGGTGGCAAAAGCGAAAGTGTCTTCAAGCCTGGCAAAGACCGGATCGGCATGAACCAAGATGTGTGAACATCGCCTGGAGGCGAACTCCTCAGCGACCCGCCGGTCGAAACCGGGATCGATGGTCGCCAAATCGCGAACCGAAGATAGTACCCGGGGAGAGGAAGTCCGACTTACCTCAGCCAATAGGTGATCCACCTCGGGTGCAAGGAACTGTCGGGAAAAAGGGAAATATTCGAGCATTACGGCGTTGATTTCCAAGTCCCTGACGGCGGCGGAGATCAGTTCCTGCCTTTCGTCCAGAACATCCTCCATCGACCGGCCGGGTTCTATCGGTTCCGGCTCCAAGCCGACAGTATCGTCTGCCTTCTGTAACGTCAGTCCCGGCAACCGAACCTTGCTCGTTTGGCGAAGACCATCAAAGCTCGAATAAGGCCAATCCCCGAACACCAGGACTGTATTCAGGTCAGGATGCCGGTTCTCGAGGGCCCTCAGAATCCAGGCACATCTCTGGAAGTGGCCGACCCCGAAGAGGTTATTCACATAGACGAGCAGTGTGTTCAAATCCCTCCCCTATCTCTGAGGATGACCCTCTCAGGCTGCTTCCGCGGCGGCGCTCATTGGCCCGAGTACTCATCCCCCTGATAGAGCTTGAAGGCACCATTCGCGAGCGAATACCCAAATAAACCGGTCCCTCGACCTTTCCGAAAAGCCCATGGATGACCTGGGCGACTGTTCCCTGCGTCACAACCACCACAGGTCTGGACGGGCCTTGAAGAGACCGGACTAGAACTCGATGCACGCGGTCTGCCACCTGGG
>JBDHGR010000526.1:0-3408 GCA_039589815.1 Gemmatimonadota bacterium
ATCCTGGGCGGTGGCTTCCTGTCCTTGGCGATCTTCGGGGATCTTTTTGGGGGCCAGGGGGACGCGGATCTGGGTGGGGACATGGGTGGCATCGACGGACACCTGGAGTTGGACGCCGGGGGTTTCGACATGGATGCCGGCGGGTTGGATATGGACGCGGGCGGCCTAGATTTTGATGCCGGCGGGTTGGATTTGGACGCAGGCGGCCTGGACGTGGATGTTGGGGGCATCGACGTTGACGTTACGGGCATGGATCTGGACGCCGGGCATCTCGACGTCGAGGCGGCTCACGCCGGGCTCCAGGCGGATGCCGGTAGTCTCGCATCCAAGATCTTTTCCATCCGGACGTTCTTCTACTCCCTCTTCGGCTTCGGGGCCATGGGCACCCTCCTTACCTATACCTGGAGCGGAAACCCGATCCTTACTGCTGCTTTTGCGGCCCTTTCCGGAGTGGCGTCCGGATCTCTCGTGAATGTGGTTTTTGGCTATGTGAAGCGTACGGAGTCTGGACTCCTTCAAAGCGAGATCAGTTACCGAGGGCTTTCGGGTCGAGTAACCCTTCCAATCAGGGCGGAGGTACCGGGGACAGTCGTGGTGGAGCGGAGTGGGCGCCGTGTCAAGCTTCGCGCCCTTCCCCACGC
Source organism: Gemmatimonadota bacterium (assembly GCA_039589815.1). GTDB lineage: Bacteria > Gemmatimonadota > Gemmatimonadetes > Longimicrobiales > Gaopeijiaceae > JABDNZ01. Next base: position 642 of record JBDHGR010000526.1, read on the forward strand.
CTCGGCAGCGGGCCAGGGAGATCCCTCCGCCTGGCGGTCCGTTCTCGTGGTGGAAATGGTAAAGGGGGTAGCCCGGGTAGCTCCCATAGAAGAAGACATGATGTTGGAACCGTAATAGGAGATATGGAATGGGTGCAGGATTCGGATCCTGGCACGACGGGCCGGCGGGACCGGCTCCGGACTGCGACTCAATCCTGAACGCGAAAAACCCTGACTTGCCTTTTGGGAGGTTAAAATGAACCCGGATCTCATACCCGTTGTAGTCGGGTCGGCCTTCATCCTTTTAGTTGTGATGGTGGCGGTCATCCTCACCATCAAATCTCTCATCGTAATCGTGCCCCCAAACATGGCGGCGGTCCTCACGGGCCGGAATCGAAAGCTCCCCAGTGGCGAAACGGTCGGTTACCGGTCGGTCATAGGAGGACGGACCCTTCGGACCCCCATCATCGAAACGGTCCAATACACTTCCCTCGAGACGTTCCCCATCGAAATCTCGGTGACCAACGCCTTCTCCAAGGGGAATATCCCATTGAACATCGAGGCCATCGCCAATGTGAAGATCGCGTCGGAGCCCGAGACCGTCTTCAACAACGCGGTGGAACGGATTCTCGGGAAAACCGAGACGGAGATCAGGGACCTGGCAAAAGACACCCTCATGGGAAACCTCCGTGGTGTCCTGGCCACCCTGACGCCAGAGGAGGTGAACGAAGACCGCCTCGGCTTCGCCGCAGCTCTTGCGGAGGACGCCGGTGAAGACCTGGCTGCCTTGGGCTACCACCTGGACGTTCTGAAGATCCAGAACGTGAGCGACGAGCGTGGCTACCTGGAGGCCATCGGACGGAAGAAGGCTGCCGAGGCCGTCCGGGACGCAGAGATCGCCGAGGCCGATGCCGCAGCCGATACGCGGCAACGCCAAGCCTCAGCGCGCCAGGTGGCCGAGGTCAAGGAAGCCCAGGCGGACGTCACCATCGCTGAGGCCCAGAACCTGCTCCGGGTGAGGAAGGCTCAGCTGGACCAGGAGGCCCAGATTGCGGAGCGGACTGCTCAGGTGAAGGCCGAGGAAGCGGAGGTCGAGGCCCAGAAGGCCCTGGAAGGCCGGAGGGTGGAGAGGGAGCAGCTTCGCCTTCAGGCCGATGTGGTGGAGCCGGCCAACGCCGAAAAGACTGCTGCCAAGGTTAGGGCTGAAGGAGAGGCGGCTCCCATCCTGGAGCGGGGCCGAGCCAGCGCCGAAGCCCTCCGGATGCTCTACGAGCAGGTGCGGCATGGCGGAGATGATGCTTTCGCCGTGCTCCTGGCTGAGAAGCTACCACAACTCCTCGAGACCGCCGTGACGGCTGTTGAAGGTGTGGATATCGACCGAGTGGTGGTTCTGGACAGCGGAGGTGGCGAAGGGGTGAGCAACGCGGTGAATCAGAGAGTCCACGGTGCCCTGGGTACTGTCGAGGCCATCTCGGCCGCGGTTGGAGTGGACGTCCAAGAAGTCCTGCAAGGGGCGGCAAAGAAGATCTCCAGCAGGGAGTCGTTGTGAACTTTTCCCACCACCAGGGTTAGATTCGGGTGGTAGAGAAAAATCGAGCAGAGAGATCGCGGGCTGGGGGATCCCCTCCTCCGGCCCGCGGTCATTTTCTGGAGAGAGGGTCATATATGTCCCAGGCGAAGAGCGGTGACTTTGTGCACGTTCACTATACCGGTAGGCTCGACGACGAATCGGTCTTCGACACTTCCGATGGCAGAGACCCGCTGACGTTCCAGCTGGGAAAAGGGCAGGTGGTTCCCGGCTTCGAGGGTGCCGTAACCGGGATGGAGGTGGGGGAGAAGAAGACGGTCAGTTTTCCATCTGATGAGGCCTATGGTCCACGCTTGGAACAGCTCGTCTTTACTGCTCCCAGGGAAAACCTGCCAGAGGGCTATGACCCCCAGGAGGGTGAGATGATGCGCCTCGAGACCAAAGACGGCCGACAAATGGATGTCGTCGTCATCTTTAAGGATGAAGAGGTTGTCAGAATGGACGGAAACCACCCCCTGGCGGGAAAGGACCTGACATTCGACATCGAGTTGGTGAAGATCGGGTAGGTGGAAGGTAAGTCCACACGGGACAGCCGGGCAGGATCGCCCGGATCGGTTTCTTTGGGTCGTTCTCAGCCCGCATAGTCCGCCAGGCCTTGGTCCAGGTCCGGGGGGTGGTCCACGGAAACCGATGGACCAGCACAAAAAGGAAGACGGCTCCTACGCCAAAGAGGATGAGCGGGTGTCGGTAGGTTCGATAGCCGACCCGCCGGTGCCAGGGAAGGGCCAGGTACTCCGTAACGGTAAAAGTGTCGATATCCCCGAAACCTCTCAGGTCCAGGTCGCCAGAATGGGCATGGTGGTAGGCGTGTGTCTTCCTCCAGTATGCGTAGGGGGTCAGAGTCAGGATGCCGATCCAAAAAACCGACCCGATCCCGGGCTTTCCGAGACCGGAGGAAGGACCCGTGACCGCAGTCATGCTGGATCATGAACAACCTCGTGAGGAAGCCGGCCGTTGGTGCCGCCAGAACCAAGGTCAACCAGTACCTCATTTCCATGGCCTGAAAGGCTAAGATCCAGAGTGAGAAGAACGGGATGGCGGAGGTGAGGAGTTGGGTCACGCTTCGCCGGGTGTCCGGGCCGGAAAAGGAGGCCAGAGTTTTCGTCCAGAAGGCCACTCCTGCCCGGTCCGGGGGATTCGCCAGCACAGCACTCTCCATGAGAGCCAACGGGGATGGAAAAGACCGGCACAAAGGCCGGC
>JBDHGR010000527.1:0-3408 GCA_039589815.1 Gemmatimonadota bacterium
AACTCCCTCGCATCGAGCGCCACGATTTCCTCACCTTCGGTGCCGAGGCGACCCTGGATCCCTACGCGGTCCTCCCGGGCCACCAGGGGGGGAGGCCGGTGGCCGACCAATGCATAGAGCTGGGGCCGATTCTGACGGCCGATCTCCAGCACGTCTTCAAAACCCCGGTTGGTCACCAGGATCACTCGGGCCCCTTTCCTTTCCAGGAGGCCGTTGGTAGCCACCGTGGACCCGTGGAGAAGCCGATGGTCTCGTTTCCCTCCAAGAAGTCGAAGACTCCCGGCGAGAACGGCATCGGCGGGGTCCTTGGGGGTTGAAGGGATCTTGAGCGTGGTGAGGATACCTTCGGCCAGAAGGAAGAGGTCGGTAAAGGTCCCCCCGGTGTCCACCGCTAGAACCGCGGTTGACGGATGATCCATACCCGAGGACATTCAGTCTCGCTCCAGCCGGGAGCCTTCCCCTGTGAGGTGATGTGGAGCCGTCCCCGTAACCAGCCGATTCATGCGACTGTTTCCTTCCTTCCGTGAGTTCTCGACCCTGTCTCGCGATGCGGGTGTAGTACCCGTCTGGCGAGAGTTCCTCTTCGACACAGATACTGCCGTTACGGCCTACGAAAAACTATACCGCCCACCCTTTGGTTTCCTCCTGGAGTCGGTGGTCGGGGGAGAACAATGGGCCCGATACTCCTTCTTGGGAAGCCAACCCCGGGAAGCCTGGCGTCTGAAGAACGGGAAGATAAGCCTTTGGCACCCGAAAAGCGGGTGGGAGGAAGTGGATTCCGACGATCCTCTGGAGGACCTCGACCGACGACTCCGAGCTCGGGAACCGGCCCGTGTTCAGGGCCTTCCCCGGTTTTGGGGTGGAGCGGTGGGATTCTTCGGGTACGACGTGGTGCGGCTCATCGAGCGACTCCCCGAGGCGCCTGCCGACGATCTCGAACTGCCTGACGGACTCTTCCTCTTTACCGACCTGGTACTCGTCATTGACAATCTTCTCGGAAGGGGAATGGCGGTGGCCGCGGTTCCTGTGGAGCCAGGGCTTTCGGAGGAGGATCTCCGAGGCAGGTACGAAGAAGGAGGGCGACGGGCCCAGGAGTTGGTTCAAAGCCTGGAAGTCGGGCCCGGTCTTCCGGCTTTGGAACTCAGGCCGGAACCTGAGGAGGATCCCCCTTTTACTAGCAGCCTCACGAGAGAAGCCTTTGAGGAGGGCGTTGAGGAGATCCGGGAGTACATCCGGGCCGGGGACGCTTTTCAGGTTGTCCTGAGCCAACGTCTGGGTATGTCCTTTCAGGGTCGCCCCTTCGATCTCTATCGGGTCCTCAGGACTGTGAATCCTTCTCCCTACCTTTATTTCCTGCAGCTGGACGGGGTGAACCTGGTCGGAACCTCCCCGGAGGTTCTCGTGAGGGTCGAGGACGGTACCGTCACGGTGAGGCCCATAGCCGGAACCCGGCCCCGGGGAGGATCTCCCGAAGAGGATCGGTCCCTTGCAGGAGAGTTGCAGGCCGACGAGAAAGAGCTGGCCGAGCATCGGATGCTGGTGGATCTGGGTCGAAATGACGTGGGCCGGGTGGCGGAGTTCGGATCGATCCGGGTCCCCGACCTGATTGTGGTGGAGCGATACTCCCACGTCATGCACCTGGTAAGTCAGGTGGAAGGGGAGCTACGGGAGGGCCTCTCGGCTTTGGACGTGTTCAAAGCGTGCTTCCCTGCCGGCACGGTGTCGGGGGCGCCGAAGATTCGGGCCATGGAGATCATCGACGAGCTCGAGCCGGTCAAGCGGGGCCCTTACGCAGGCGCGGTGGGTTACTTCAGCTTCGGCGGGATGAACATGGATACGGCCATCACGATCCGGACGGTGGTGATCGCCGGATCCCGGGCATTCGTCCAGGCGGGCGCGGGCATCGTTGCCGACTCTGATCCCAGCCGGGAGTATGAGGAAACCCTGAATAAAGCCAGAGCCCTACTCAGAGCCGGGTCCATGGTCCCTGATGAGCGTTAGGGACGCCCCACTTGCGCAGAGCGGCCCTGGATAGGCCGGCCGGGTAACGTCGTCGGCTCAGCCTCCCAGCTCTGCGTAGAACTGAGCTACGGCTCTGATGCCGTTCTCGAAGTTCTCCAGCGGAATCCACTCATTGGGGGCGTGCATGTTGGCCCCTGGCGGTGCGAACCCCATAAGAAGAACGGGGGCTTCCAGGATTTCCTGGAAGTCCACGACGATGGGGATCGAACCCCCCTCTCCGGTGAGAACCGGGGAGGTGCCGAACGCTTTTGCCAGCGCAGCCCTGGCAGCCTCGAAGAACCGGCCCTTCAGTTCGGCTTTCCAGGGCCGGCCTCCGTGGAGCTCCTCCACCCTCACCTCCACCTCCGGCGGCGCGATCCGGGCTATGTGAGCCCTCAACAGCTCGGCGACACGACCCGGGTCCTGATTCGGAACCAGGCGGAAGCTCACTTTAGCCATTGCCTTCGCCGGTAACACGGTTTTTGCCCCTTCCCCCGTATATCCACAGAGGATTCCGTTCACGTCGCAGGTGGGTCGAATCCAAAGACGTTCCAGAAGGCTGTAGCCGGCTTCTCCGTCAAGGCCCGGCGCCCCTACCTCATCCATGAACTCGGAGAGGTCAAAAGGTAGACCGCGAATGGCATCCTTCGTCGTTTCGTCCCAGTCCATGACATCGTCGTAGAATCCCGGGATGGCGACGCTCCCGTTCTCGTTCTTGAGGGAGTCGACGATCCGGGCCAGGACGTTCCCCGGGTTTACGACAGCTCCTCCATACGATCCGGAATGAAGATCCCCGGCGGGGCCCTGCACGTGGATCTCGAAGTAGGCCAGCCCCCGGAGGGAGAAGAGCAGGGAGGGGACACCCTGTGCGAACATGGAAGAGTCGGAGATCACCACCGCATCGCAGGTAAGCCGGTCGCGGTAGGACTGGACGAAGGGGACCAGGTTGGGGGATCCCACCTCTTCTTCTCCCTCGGCAACCACGACCACGTTCACCGGCAGGCTTCCCGTGCCCTTCAGCTGGGCCTCCAAGGCCTTGATGTGGAGGAAGAGTTGGCCTTTGTCGTCAGAGGCCCCACGTGCGAAAAGGTTCCCATCCCTGACCGTGGGCTCGAAGGCGGGGGACACCCACAGGTCCAAGGGCTCTGGGGGCTGAACGTCGTAATGGCCGTAGATGAGGAGTGTGGACGCGTCAGGGCCGGCCTCCTTCCACTCACCCAGGACAACGGGGTGGCCGGGTGTTTCGATGATGGCGGCGGACAATCCGGCCTCCCGCATCCGATCGGCCACCCAGGCGGCTGCTTCCGCAATGTCTCCGGTATGCTCGCTCCGGGCGCTCACCGAAGGGATCCTCAAAAACTCCAAGAGTTCCTCGTGAAACCGGGGCATTTCCCCGTCGATGTATTT
>JBDHGR010000528.1:0-3395 GCA_039589815.1 Gemmatimonadota bacterium
TATGAACCGGTCCCCACCTCAGCGAAGCGGCACCCGATGGCCAGGACGGCATCGCAGGTCGCGGCCACCTTCCGCACGAACTTCGGAGCGGCGTCACCAAAACCGGGCCAAAGGAAGAGCGGATGATTCTCGGGAAAGACCCCCTTCCCCTGGAAGGTCGTGGACACCGGGGCCTCCAGCCGTTCGGCTAGCTCCAAAACCTCCGGTGTTGCCTCCGCCGCGCCTGCTCCAACGTACAGAAGGGGCCGACTGGCATCGGCCAGAACGTCAAGTGCGGTGGCCAACCCGGGACCCATTTTGGCATGTTTCCCCCCGGATCCACCTTTCCCGTCCGTCCCCATGCCCTCGACCTCGTCCACTCCATCCCCGCTCGCCGTCTCCCCCACCACCTCGGTGACTACCTCGGGCACTACTTCGCTCACCATGTAGAGGTTGGCCGGCACCTCTACAAAGACCGGACCGGGGACTCCTTCCCGGGCTTCCCTGCACGCATCCCGAACAGTGCCGTAAAGGTCGGCAGTTCGCTCAACCAGGTAGGTCGCCTTGACCACGGGGCGAACCAGGGCTCGTTGGTCCACGTCGTGAAGCTGGAAGGCCCGTCCCGTATCACGACGGATACCGCACCCGAGAACCAGGAGGGGAACGTTGTCCATGTGCGCCTCGGCTATCCCCGAGAGGGCATGGGTCAGCCCCGCCCCCGGGACGACGTTCACGCACCCCATTCGCCCAGAGGCCCTCCACAGACCATCGGCCATGAAAGACGCGCTCTGTTCATCTGTGACCAGAACTGCATGAACCGAGTCAGAGTCGGCCAGGGCATCGTACAGTTCGATGTTGTGGGTACCCGGGATCCCGAAGGTGAAGGGAATCCCCTCATCTTCCAGAGCCTTCACAACCAGGGACGCCCCGGTCTTCCTCATGAGCACTCCTGGTTCACGAGACATCCCCCCGGACCCCCTCCGCCACCCGGTCGGCAAGAGCCATGATGGTCAGATAAGGGTTGATCTCCAGGGCGTCCGGAAAGAGGCTGGCATCGGCTACGCGAAGCCAGGGATAACCGTGGACCCTGCCCCAGGAATCCGTTACCGAATCTTCGATCGAAACCCCCATTCCCGCCCCACCCATCAGGTGGGCGGCCGATACCGATACCGACCCGGGAAGGAAGTGTTTGGCCAGAATCCGGGAGCCGATGTTGGCGGCGTCTGCCCTCTCCAGCCTCGGGGGATCGGCCAGGGGCGCGTGGACACGAAGGGCTCCAGCGCCAAAGAAGATCCGCGATGCAGCCCTGGTGGCCGAGGCCATGGACTCCCGGACAGGAGTCGAGAAAGTGTAGTGCACCACCGGATTCCCGCCCCGGTCGCTGGTGACCCGGTTCTGAGGAATGGCCTTGTCGCATGCCAGAACCAGGATCATCTGCAACCGAGAGAAAGCGCTCATGAACGCGGCGTGATCCGGGCCAAAACCCGTCAGGTTTTTTGCGGTTACGAAGGGGAAGTACATGCAGGTTTCCAGGACGAACCTCTCCTCCACGCCCCGATCGACGAAAAAACTCTTCGGGTGCCCAACATCGTTGGTGATCTCATCCGGATGCTCTGCCACCAGAATGAATGCGGGGTGACAGGTGAACCCGTGGCCCAGCCTGGGGAGATGGGAATCGAACCCACTGTGGATGAGTAGAGGAGGTGTACCCAGGACCCCACCGGCCAGCACCACCACGCCAGCCTTTACCAGATAGTCACCGGACTTCCAGTCGGGATCGTCTCCCTTGGCCTCCGCCGGTTTCGGACGCACCGTCACCTTCAGCTGCCGATCACCCACCTCCAACACGTCAGCCCCACTCACCACCTCCACACCCCCAGCCTCGGCCGCCGGAAGCTGGACTCTGTGGGTCCCCTGCTTGGCCCCATTGGGACACCCCAGGTTGCAGAGGCTGGAGCCCAGGCAGCCTTTCACGTTGACCGGGAACTGCTCCGGGGTGAAGCCGGCGGCTTTTGCACCTTCCACGAACAGTCGGTTGTTATCGTTGATCTCTTCATCCGGGAGCAGGTGGGCATTGTTCTCGTCCGCATACTTCCGGGACCTGCTATCGACGTCCTCATGGGTAAGGCCCGGCACGGCCCACCCGTCGATGACACGGGCCGGGGGGTGCATGGAGGTTCCCGTATAAACCACCGTCGAACCACCGTATGCCTGGCCCACCGCCAGCGTCATGGCACCGTCGGACGTAAGGAAACCTCCTCCATCCAGGTAAAGGGCTTCGGCCATTTCCAGCTCGCGCCCATCAAATTCCTGATCCTGAAACCGTGGGCCTCGCTCGAGGACCAGAACCCGCTTCCCCTGTTCGGCCAGGGGTACCAACTCCTTCGCCACCGTACCCCCCCCGGCCCCGGAACCGACAATGACCACATCAGCGGTAACGGTATTCACCCTGCACCCCCGTCACTCTTCTCCGTCTCCTCTTTCTCCTTCTGCTCGTGACCGAAATACGCCATCCATCCCCGTGGATGGGCGGCATATCCGATCCCTTCTCGAATCCTCTTCTGGTTGTAGTAACCCATAAGAATCAGGGTGCGAATTCCCCATAGACCCCGCCGAAGGGGCATGACCGGAGAACGGTGAAGGCGCCCCAGGAAGGCCGCCCTTCGGTCCAGCGGGAGGTTCACCAACGTGCGGCCGGTGGTGGCCAACGGAAAGAGGTTCACGGCCTTCAGGAAGAGGCGGATCTGAAGCTTCACCCCCCATGGCTTCGGCGCCAAGGCCCTCTCGATGATTCTCTCGGCCTCCCGCCAGCCCTGGTCATCCAAAGCCTCGGGGGAGGGGAGAATCACACTGCCGATGGCACGCAGCGGTTCCTGGAGGAAGGTGAGAACAGGGTCGTTTCCAGATCCGTCCATGAGACCTCCCGGGCCGGGGGATGGGGTGCCGGGCTAATCTCTGTCGCGGAGGGCTGGTTCTCAAGGTCGGGTGACCGGTCCAGAAGGTACCCCGAACGAGTCGGGCTCCAGGTGAGCCCCTAATAGAACGATCTCAGAAGGGAGCCGGAGTTCGTTCCAGGTCGTACCCGGCGGCCTCCCATGCCCGGAATCCCCCCTCCAGGTTGAACACGTTGGTGTATCCCAAGCCGGCCAGCGTGGCAGCTGCTTCTTCGCTCATTCGGCCACCGCGGCAGTAGAGAACAATCTTCCATTCTCGGTCTTGGGGGAGGCGATCCAGATTCTCCGCAATCTCATCGAATCGGATGCTCTCATGGGTGCCAGGGATATCTCCCTCGAAAGGAATGTGGACGTTCACGAGGACGAAGTCGTCAGCCGGCATCATCTCCCGGAGTTGGTCCACCGTGATATCCACATAGGAACCGGCGGATGAGGCGTTGGGATCGGCGGGATCCTCCCCGG
>JBDHGR010000529.1:0-3391 GCA_039589815.1 Gemmatimonadota bacterium
CTCGGCGTCGGGAGGCTCTCAGAGCCCGCCGGGAAGCCGACGGCCTCCTTAGAGCTACCGGAGACGGGGTGTTGGGTATGGACATGGAAGGGAAATGCACCTTCCTGAATCGGGCTGGCGCGGAACTACTGGGCTATTCCGCCCGGGCGGTGGTGGGGAGGGACGTTCACGGGATGCTTCACCACTCCTTGCCCGACGGGAGCCCTCTCGAGAGGAAGAATTGCTCCATTCTCAAGAACCTTTTCGCCGGGGAGCCCATCTCCGGCCAAAACGAAACCTTGTGGGGCGCGGGAAAACGACCTTTTCCAGTCCAGATCTCTCTTAGAGCCATGATGGACGGAGCCGAGCTCCGGGGGGCCGTTTTGAGTTTCACTGATATGACCGAGACCCGAGCTGCCGAAGCCTCCCTTCGGCAAGCCGTTCAGGCCAGGGATGAGGTCCTCGCGGTGGTTTCCCACGACCTCAGGAATCCAGTCGGCACCATCTTCTCTGCCGCGAGCCTTCTCCTGACCTTCAACCCGCCCCCTGAAAAAACGCGGGAGCATCTCCTGGCCGTGAAACGATCCGCCGAGAGGGTCAACCGCTTGATCCAGGACCTCTTGGACGTGGCCCGCCTGGAGGCAGGGGCTCTTCCAGTCCACCCCGCACCGTTCCATACGGAACCACTCCTCCACGAAGTTCTTGAAGGACAACGGCGATCTGCCGATGATCGAGAGATCTCCTTGAAGAGCCAGATTCCCCCCGGGATTTGCCCAGGGTGGGGAGACCGCCACCGCGTAGTCCAGGCCCTCACGAACCTGCTGGAGAATGCCCTCAGGGAGACGCCGGAAGGTGGGCGGGTCACGGTCGGAGTGGTGGAGGACCAGAAAGCCGAAGGCCTACGGTTTTTTGTCACGGATACCGGTCCCGGTATCCCTCTGGAAGACCAGGAGAGGCTCTTCGACCGGTTCTGGCAGGTGAGCAGGAAAGACAAAGGAGGGGCGGGCCTGGGCCTCTCCATCGTGAAGGGGATTGTGGAAGCCCACGCAGGGGAGGTTTGGGTGGAAAGCACGGCAGGGCGGGGCAGCACGTTCTGGTTTCACCTTCCCGGCCCCGGGGAGGGGGAGTCCTAGACCAGGCCTACCCTCCAGGCGAGAAGCCCGGTTACTTCATCGGTAATCAGGCGGGAAACCCCCACCTCGACGGCAGCCTTCGCTTCGACCTCATCATTCACCGTCCAAGCCATGACCTCCACGCCCCAGCGAACGGCCTCTTCGATTAACGGGGATCCGGACAGGGCCACATCGATCCCCACACTCAGTACCGATCCCTCGTCCTGAATGGCCAGATCCAGAGCTTCTTGGAGTTTTTCGGGGCCTTCCACCAGGTAGGCTCGTTGTACCTCGGGAGCCACTCGCCTGAGCCGATTCATGATGGCCCAGTCCGAGGATGTGAAGACCGTCACCTCGGCCATCTCTCTCTCCCGAGTGATGGTCACCATCCGGTCCAGGTCTTCGACCTCCCGATACCCCTTAATGTCCTGGTAGACTCGGTATACCCGGCCCATGAGGTTGGCCAGGGCCTCGTCCAGGGTGGGAATCCTCTCTCCAGAAAAGGCCGGATCGAACCAACTGCCGGCGTCAAGGGCTTTCAGGTGGGCAAAGGGGCGTCTCCGAAGCGGGCCGACACCGTTGGTCGTTCGCCCCAGCATGGAATCGTGGAAGAGGACCGGAGTTCCACACGCGGCGGTATGGACGTCGAACTCTACCGATTCCACACCCGTAAGAAGCGCGGCCTCCAGAGAGGCCAGAGTATTCTCGGGCGCTCTCGCGCTGAAGCCGCGGTGGGCTATGATTTCGGGGCTTGGTCGGGGGTTCATGGTGTCTGAAGCTGGTCCGTCGCCCCCTCCGGCCCGGCCCTGAGCTGAGCGTCAAAATGCTGGGTTTCCTGAAGCCGATGGACCGAGCCTTCAAAAGCTTCCATCTGCGTTTCCAGGAGCGCGATTCTCCGTTCCATGATCTGTAAGGATTCATCCTTTCCACGGCTTTCGAATACCTTGGAGAGAGCCTCCACCACCGGTTTGAGGGCGAAACGGGCCGTCAACCCGATCATCGGGATCAGGACGATGGAGATCCCCATGATCACAGCGATGACCGCCGTGAGATTGATCGGTTCGACTTGCATGGCCTGATGCTCCTTGGTAAAAGAGGCCTCGGGGACCTTACCCACCCTGGCGAGCTTTGAAATGGTGGCTTCAGCCTCTGGTCGGCGCAAGGATTTCGGGATTTTTTCGAACCTTTTGTGTTTTCTTCCCGTCCAAACAAATCGAGAGAGAGGCCAGTTGGAGGATCTGCCATCGAGACGGTCGTGAGCCAGGGCCCTGAGGAGGAAGGGCGGGACGTTTCCCTTGCCGTGGGTGGGGACCCGCAGGCATACGAGCGCCTATACCGGCGCCATCACGGACGTGTGTTCTCTTTGGCCCTCCGGATGGCTGGTGCGGATTGGGCAGAGGACTTGACCCAGGACGTGTTTGTTCGGGCATGGACGAAGCTCGGGACCTTCCGGCGTGAAGCAGCCTTCGGCACATGGCTTCACCGGCTGGCCGTGAACCTGATTCTCTCCCGGCGTGAAACCCTCCGGAGGAGACAGCAGCGGCAACATCCTGAACCGGAGATCCTGGATCGGTTGCCCACCCGGGAACAGAATCCCGGCCACACCCTGGATCTCGAAGTCGCCCTGCAACGGCTGCCGGAGGGGGCTCGACAGGTGTTCGTACTCTACGATGTGGAGGGTTACCCGCACGCGGAGATTGCCGAGCTGATGGGAATTAGCCCAGGCACCTCAAAGTCGCAGCTTCACCGGGCCCGGATGATGTTGCGGGAGGCACTGAAAGGATGATGCGGTCACCAGAATGAGGAAGCCACGATGAAGCATCCAGACTCTCGGCGGATCTCCGCTCTGGTTGATGGGGACCTTGCCCCACAAGAGACTTTCGAGCTGGAGGAGCACCTGCGGGGTTGTGAAACCTGCTCGGCCCTCCTCCAGGATCTCTCGGAGCTCAAGGAGCTGGGCCGTGAGCTGCCGGAACGCTACCCGGCCCGAGATCTCTGGCCTGGGATTTCCAAGGCCCTTTTCGAGGGAGCCCGGCAGGACCCGGACATTATTCGCCTTCACCCCTCGCCCTCTATCCGGGCCCGGTCTGAGCGCCGGACACTCCAGCTGTCGTTTCCCCAAGCTGCAGCTGCCGGCCTGGCCCTGGCGTTGTTTTCCGGCGTGGTTGGTGCCGGCGTTGGCCGAGGGGTGTCCCCTGGGGTGGCACCCCTCCAGCAAGAAGCCGCCCAGGAGACCCCCTCATCCTGGGTTGCTCTGGTGAAGGAAGCCACCCCCGCTTTGGGGGCCACCGCCCTGGAGG
>JBDHGR010000530.1:0-3383 GCA_039589815.1 Gemmatimonadota bacterium
GAGCGAACTCTTCCCGCACCTGACGAGGCGTCTGCCGAACTCTCTTGAAGTCATAGTGGACGGGAGACCTGACTCCCTCCAGCCTGCCTCCAACGTAAATGGGGTTGGTATGGTTTAGGAGATAATCCACGCCAGGATGGTCCTGGCTGGTAGTGCCGTAGACCCTGACCGCCTCCTCGGATAGATCCGGCTCCCATGAATCCCCCACCGTAAGGGCGGCCAGGAGGACTCCTTCAGGATCCCGAAGGGCAAGGGGATCCCCGGGTCCAAGGCGGTCAGCCAGTTCCCGCGGGAGGTCCAGAGTGATCGGGATCGGCCAGAGGGTGCCATCGGAGAGGCGCATCCGATCTCGGACCCCCTCATAATCGGTCCGATTCAGGAAGCCGGTCAGGGGGCTGAAGCCTCCGTTCATAAGGAGCTCCAGATCTCTCACCTGGCGGTCCGTGAGACCCCAGGACGGCCACTCCCGTGACGCCTCCCGAAGCTCTGACGCCCGATTCTCTCCGGCCTGAAGCTCCTTCAACTCTCCCCCGTGGGGCGGAATCAGGTGGTTGGACATGGACTCAGGCCTTTGGACCTTTCACGATCCACCCTTCCTGGGTCCCGGGTGATGCGGCGGGGGCCAAACCTTTGGTGGCGTTCCTCGAGTCCACCACGATTGGGGCCAGGTCGAAAACCCGGCGGTGGTCCACGGTCGAGTGGTTGGTGACAATCACCGCAACGTCCACGGAAGAGATCAATTCGTCCGTTAGGTCCTCCCCGACCCATTCGGATCCGTCCTCTTCCAGGCGGGGCACGTAGGGATCGTGGTACACCACGTCCGCCCCATCCCCCTCCAAGAGTCGTATGATGTCCAGGGCAGGCGACTCCCTGACGTCATCAATGTTCGGCTTGTAGGCCACACCCACTACCAGTACCCGGGCCCCTTTCACGGCCTTTCCCGCCCGGTTAAGGGCCTCCCAGACCTTCCCGACCACGAACTCCGGCATGGCCGAGTTGATCTCCGACGCTACATCGATGAACCGGGTTTTGTAGTTCATCGTTCGCATCTTCCAGGAAAGGTAGTGGGGGTCTACCGGGATACAGTGACCGCCCAGGCCCGGGCCGGGGGTGAACCTCATGAAACCGAAAGGTTTGGTGGCGGCAGCATCGATGACCTCCCAGACGTCCACCCCCAGCCGATCGGCGATTAGGGCCACCTCGTTCACCAGCCCGATATTCACCGCCCGGAAGGTGTTCTCCAGTATCTTGGTGAGCTCGGCGGCCTCGGTGGAGGAGACGGGAACCAGGGTGTCAAAGAACCGGGAATAAAACGCCACCCCCGCTTTCGAACAGGCCGGAGTTACCCCCCCGATCACCTTGGGCGTGTTCTTGGTCATCCAGACCGGGTTTCCCGGATCCACCCGTTCCGGGGAAAAGCACAGGTAGAAATCCTCTCCGACCACCAGTCCGCTCTTCTCCAGCTCCGGCTGAACAACCTCACGAGTTGTTCCCGGATAGGTGGTCGACTCGAGGACCACGAGCTGCCCTTCCCTCAACGCCGTGGAGACGGCCTCGGTAGCTGCAGAGATGAACGAGACATCCGGGTCCCGGGTTTTCGAGAGGGGAGTCGGGACACAGATGGAGATCGCGTCACATTCGGCCAGGCGGGACATATCCGTCGTAGCTTCCAGGCGCCCGGCTCTGACCTGTTCCCTGACTTCCTCATCGGTCAGGTCCTGGATATGGGAGACTCCATCGTTGATTCCCTTCGCCACCCGCTCCTGCACATCAAAACCCAGGACCTTTATCCCGCTCCGAGCTGCCTCAACTGCAAGAGGAAGCCCAACATATCCCAGCCCTATGACCCCGAAGGTCAAACCTTCTCCTTGAAACCGCTCAACCAGTTCTTGGGGCATCTGGGGTTCTCACACTCAGGGTGGAGGGTAAGGGACAGTAGTAAACATCCTTTTCCAAAACTAAAATCCCTTGGGGCTGCGTCCAACCAGCAAGAGCCGAAAAAAAGCCGCCGACCCAGGGGTCGGCGGCATCCAGAAACCATGGAAGGGCTATTCCCCGGCTACCCGACCGCCTCGGCTTTGTTGACAGGCGCCTTTTTGATCCGACCCGATTTGATGCAGTTGGCGCAAACCCTGACACGGCGGTTGCTACCATCCTCCAACTGGATCTTCACCGGCTGCAGGTTCGGCAGCCATCGGCGGCGAGTCTTATTGTGAGCGTGGCTAACGTTGTTCCCTGACGCGGGACCCTTGCCACACACATAGCATACTCTGGCCATCAGTCTATTCCTTCGGTCGATTCCTTCATTTCCTTCGTTTGGGCTAGCCCGTACCACCGGAACCAGCGTCTCCACCGGCTGCGGTCTGGGTCACGATCTCCGTGACCTCGAGGAACGGTGAGCCGATTGCGAACTCCGCTACGATCCTGTCCCCCTCATTCGGAAAAGCTCCCTGGGCATCCCAAGCAGCGTGAGCAGAGTCTGACATCACCCAAACAGACCCCAGGAGGGTCACCCTCTGCTCGATGAGCACTTCCGTGCCCCCTTCCACCAGGGCGGGGTCCATCTTCACGAGGAATGGCCGGTCATCAGGCCCGATCCAGAAAGCCTGGGGACCCAAACGACTGGCCACACGGGCATTGTTCACCTCTACAACCTGCCCCTCGTATTCGCCTGCGCCGGCCAGGAAATCCGCAACGTCGAGAATGGCCGAGGCCGAAGAGCTTCTCTGGTCCTCTTCTTCCGCCATGATAATCTCTGTGGGCTCGGCTGTGGAATTGAGCCACCAGAGAAAGCCGATGACCGCAACAAACGAAAGGATCATCAA
Organism: Gemmatimonadota bacterium; assembly: GCA_039589815.1. GTDB lineage: Bacteria > Gemmatimonadota > Gemmatimonadetes > Longimicrobiales > Gaopeijiaceae > JABDNZ01. Next base: position 2,826 of record JBDHGR010000530.1, read on the forward strand.
GGGGAGGGAGAGTTTGTCGGCAAACCCTCTGCGGGATCCGAAGTTGGCCATGGTCCGTGTCCTTTTCCTTTTATTCAGAACCCTTCTCAACCAGTTCGATGAGGGCCATATCTGCCGCGTCGCCCCGGCGCGGGCCGAGTTTCAGAATCCGGGTATACCCACCCGGCCGTTCGGCAAACCGGGGGCCAAGGTCGTCAAAGAGCTTCCCGAGAATCTCTCGATCGGCGATCTTCCTGGCCGCCAGGCGGCGGGCATGAAGATCGCCCCTTCTTGCCAGAGTAATCAAACGCTCTGCAAAGGGGCGGAGCTCTTTGGCCTTGGCCGTGGTCGTCTCGATCCGCTCGTGCCGGAAGAGCGACGTGGCCATATTCCGAAGAACCGCCTTCCTGTGGGCGGCGGTTCGGTTCAGTTTTCGGCCCTTTTTCCGATGTCGCATCGGTCGCGTCCTAACCTAGGGCTTGGGGTTCCTTCTGCCTAGTATCAAAAGGCCCGAATTCGCCCCCCGTTCCAGTCGGGGAGCAGCCTCATCCGGGACATGGGTTACCGGCAGCTTTATTC
>JBDHGR010000531.1:0-7129 GCA_039589815.1 Gemmatimonadota bacterium
CGTACTTCGCCCAGGCAAAATCAATCCGACCCGCTTCCACCAGGATGGGATACTCCACCTTCCTCCAGAGTACCTGGTCGGGGTTGGCATTGGCGGTGAGGATGTTGGTTCCCGTCACCACGGCCACCATGGAATAGGCCGGAACGTCGGGCGGACGATCGAACCTGCTGTTGAGGTGGCCCCGAAGCCCGCCGGAGACCGTGGCGGGAAGCACGAAGAAGAAGACGATCCAGATGGCCCGGTCCACCCACCCTCGAAGCTTCCGAGACTCTCCCCTCGGCATCACCACCCAGATCCAGATTGCCATCGCCGTCAGGGCCATCATCCCGTAGGAGCGGCTCATTTCCAGGCCGCTAAGGACGATTCCTAGCCCTACGCTGAGGGCCACGGGAAGGAAAAGGCCCACAGAACTCCAACGGGCCGACCGAAGAGCTTCCTCCAGCCGGAAAGCCAAAACCAGGAACGCCAGGAGCCAAAACATGCCGTGCAGGTCATGGGAGGCGAGGGTGACGGGATAAAAGAGCTCCGGCGCGGTGACAAAAAAAGCGAGGCCGACAACGGCCCACCGGAGCCCCACCAACTTGGTTGCCAGGATCAGGAAGAGGCCCCCTGAGAGGAGATACAGGAGAAGGTTGGCGGCCTCGAAGGCTCCCAGTTTGAGTCCGAAAAGGGCGATCACTGGTGCGGCTATGGCCAGGCCCCTCTTCCAGTGCACAGGAGTGGGGCAGGCCTGGATACTGCCGTCGACTATCTCCTGCCCGCAGGTGAGGTAGTCCCCGTAATCGCTCATCTGGTACGAATCGAAGTACAACACCCAACCCACGCGAACCGTTAAGCCCAGGAGGAGGATCAGCAACCCCAGGCGCCAGAGGTGAGGAGGGCCCATCCCATCGGTGGTCCGAACCATCCAGAGGGTCGCAACGCCGAAAACCAAAACGGCAAAGAGGGCGGCCAGGAGGTAAATGTTGAGGGGTTGCCGGGCCAAACCCCACAATTCATGAAAGAAGCCGTCTGCCACCAGGACCACGCAGACGATCCACAGAGCACCCAGAACCGCCGCCGAGGCTTTCGTCCCCGTGGAGGGCCGAGACTCCACAGGGCTCTCGGGGGTTTCGGTCATGGCAGGCCTCGTGGCGAAATCTTCGGCATCCTTCACGGGCCGAAGGCGGGAGTCGCAAGATGTTATCTGCACGGGCCCTCGCTGTCCATGCACTCAGGGCCTGGGGGAAGAAAATTGCTCCGGGGCACAACGGGCGCCCGGTACACGAAGGGTGCCCGGGGCACGAGGCACACCCGGGCCGGTTGCGGGGAGGGGTGATAGATTGAGGCGAGTGTCGCCTTTGGACGGATCCCTGGATCGGGGCAGCTAGATGCCGGAAGAATACGGCAGGACAGAGTCATCGATGGACCGGACCTACCTGGATCGCTCGGTGCTGGTCACTGGAGCTTCGGGCTTCATTGGGACCCGGCTCTCCCTCACCCTCGTGGAAGAGGGTGCGGCAGTACATTGCGTGGCAAGAAAAGACCCTCCCACCGAAGTTCCCGGGGTGGAGTGGCACCTGGGTGACCTCTCCGATCCGGCATTCACACAGGGTCTGGTTCGGAAGATCCGGCCGGAGAGGGTTTTCCATCTGGCCAGCCATGTGACCGGATCCCGGGAGATGGATCAGGTTCTCCCGACTCTCTCCGGGAATCTGTTGACCACCGTCCATATCCTCCGCGAGGCCACCGACGCGGGTTGCCAAAGGGTGGTGTTGGCTGGATCAATGGAGGAACCGGATCCCGGCGCGCCACCCTCACCCCCGCCCTCCCCTTACGCCGCCGCTAAGTCGGCCTCCACAGGTTACGCGAGGATGTTTCACGCCCTATACCGGACCCCGGTTGCACTGGCGAGGATCTTCATGGTGTATGGTCCCGGGCAGTGGGATACCACGAAACTGGTTCCCTACGTCATCAGCTCCTTGCTGAAGGGAGAACCCCCCGCGCTCAGCAGTGGGGTGCGCCCCGTGGACTGGATCTATGTCGATGACGTGGTGTCGGGACTAATGGATCTGGGGGCAGGGAAGGGGCCTCTTGCCCAACCTGTGGACCTGGGGTCCGGCACCCTCGTCACGATCCGGTCCGTGGTGGAGGAGATCGAAAGCCTTCTGGGAAGAGCAGGGGAATCCAACTTCGGTGCCCTGGCCGATCGGCCCTTCGAGCAGGTGCGGAGAGCCGATTCAGAGGCTTCGTTTCGGGCCCTGGGTTGGAGGCCCGTTGTGGACCTGAGAACCGGTTTGGAGCAGACCATCGAATGGTTACGCGTGAGGGATCGGCAGGGCGAAGGTCAGGTCGAATGACGAATGGGCGCCCGGAGCAGTCCGTGACCTTCTATACCATCTCCAGCGATCTCTACTTCCCTGGGTTCGTTGGTATGCTGAACTCCCTCAGGCTGGCCGGACATAACGAGCCCGTGACCGTGCTGGAGCGGGGCATGAGCCCCAAACAGAAAGCCGTTCTGGAGGGTCACTGCACCGTCGTATCCATGGATCATGAGGTGACGAACCCCTGCCACCTCACGGCCTATCCCTCCCAGCTCGACACTTCAGGCGTCGTGGTCTTCATCGATAGCGATGCCCTCGTTCTGGAGCGACTGGACGAGGCCATCAGCTGTGCCCGGGGGGGAAAGATCTGCATGTACGGGGATCCTGAGACGTTCAGGAGCTTCCCCGAGTGGACCGAGATCTTCGGCCTTCGGACCCCCCTCCGGCGCCAGCCCTACTACAATACTGGCTTCGTGTCTTTCTCCGTTTAGGCGTTGCCTGACCGGCTGGATCGCGGGTTGGAGCTGATCGGCCTTCCTTTATGGAAGGCGCGGCCTTGGTTGAGGATCCCACGTCTCAACCGGATCAGGATGCTCTCAACGCGATTCTCATGACGGAGCTGCCGGGAGATGCGGTCCACGAGCTTCCCCAGGGCGAGAATGTCTTCGAGCCAGCGGGGCCCGAGGTCGTGATCACTGATCTGGAGACGCTGTCCTGCACCCGAGGACACGAACCAGTGCGGGTCATCCAGGCCTCAGGAAGCCCTAAGCCCTGGACCTGGGGAACCCTCCGGAAGAGAAGGTTGACGCGGTGCTACGTGCATCTTCTGCGTCGGGCTCTGGCGGGGGAGGGTTTGGAGATCCGGTTGCCTCCGGAGCTCCTTGTTCCCTGGCTTCGCACCGGCCCTGCCGGGGCACTGGCCTACGTCACCGTGAAGGCTTGGTTCCGGGCCCCGGGGCCGCGGCGTGCCCTCCGATTCGCCGCGAGGACGCTGGGGCGGAGAGGCTAACCCGTCACCGCTCTTCCCTCAGGTGTGGTCTTGGCCGGAACCTCCCAGCAGTTCGGGAATCAGAACGCCCTCGGCGTCAGGTAGCTCGACACCGAGTCGCTTCGTGAGTGTGGGTGCCAGGTCGAGAAGGGACACATCGCGGTCGAGATTGCCGCTCTGCACATCCGGTCCCGCGGCCACGAAGAAACCACGGGCCCTGTGTTCGCCGGAGCGCCCATACTCGTTTTCACCCTCCAGAGCCCCGGTCCTCTCCGAGAAAGCCCGGACTGTGGCCGCAGTCCCTTCCCCAAGGGAAAGGCTTCCCGTGGCCACCCCATCATCCCATTCCACGAGAAGATCCGGGAGTCGGTCAAGGTGCTTCCCGACGTGGATCTCTGCCGTGCGAAGGACTCTCTTGATCAGGGGCCTCCCTGTACGCTCGTCCAGAATGGCCAGAAGGTCCTGGGAAAGCCTCCCGCAAAAAGCCGGCGCTGCTTCCGGCTCCAACAACCCCATGGGTTCCCGCCCTTTCAGGTTCAGGCGGATACCACCCACTGCCAAGCCGTTGGGCAGGGCGAAGCAGAAGCTGGATGGGAAGTCCACGCCTAGGACCGGCGTGCCCTCCCCGGGTGCGCCGCTACCCCTGATCCGATCCCTAACCGGAGCCAGAAAAGCCCGAACACCTTGGGGGAGCCTCCTCCACCCGGCACGGAGGGCAGCCAAAGGACCCAACACGCCTCCAGTGGGAACGCAATCCTTCTGCTCCGGAGACGCCACTTCAAGACGGAAGAGGATCTCCTGGAGCAGGAAGTGGGCTCCGTAACAGTGGGCCATGCCGTGGGCGGAGAAGACCACGACGAGGGCATCCCCTGCTGCCTGAACGATCTCACCAACGGCCGAGTCGATGGCCTGGTAGACGTGGAGGAGGGGATCCCCCACGGTCTCGGCGATGGCTGGGTCGAAGGCTGGGTGAGTCGAATCATGCAGGTGCCAACACTGATGTCCGACGCAGTGGGCTTCGGTGAAGACCTGCATGAACAGGTCCCATTCGCCCAGATGAAGCAGGGACCGGGTCATCTCCCCCTTGGTTCGGGCACCCGAAACGAGCTTGTCCAGAAATGCCCGGTAATCCTCCGGCGTCTTTCGCACTCCATCGCAGGAGGGTCCCAGGGGATGGGTTCCGAAGCGAGAGTGGATCTCATGGGCAAGGTCAGCGGGGGCTGTCTGGAATCCGTACACGCTGTCGTGCCCACCCCATTCCACCACCTGAACACCGTTCAGGGAGGGATCGAGCCGGGTCAACGGAACGTCCAGAATGGCAACTCGTCGTCCGGCCCCGCTCAAGTGGGTCCAGAACGGAGCCCGAAGGGAGATTCCATCTTCCTCGGGGCGGTTCAAGGTGTAGCTCTCCGGGAGCAATTGAACCAGGTAGTGAAAGCCGTGCCCGGCAGGAGACACCCCGGAATAGAACGAGGGCCAGGTTGAACCGACAAAAAAACCCTCGATACCTCTTATGTCTCCGGAAAGGCCCCGCTCGAAGAGAGATCGGAAGGTGGGGAGTAAACCGGTTGAAGCCCACTCCCTGACGAGGTCGGGATTCGCCGCATCCACACCGATACAGATGACCTTTGCCGGGGTTTCAGGCATCTCGGATTAGTGCCCCGGAGGTTTAAGCAGGAGGTGACGAGTGTACGGGAGATACCGTAGACCGCCGGGCCATCGGAGGGAGGCCATGTGCAGACTCCAGGCCTTTCTCGTCTCTCCATTCGAGTGGTGCCAATCAGCCCCATCGTGTAACGCTGCCGACATCCTTCTCTCGTATTCGGCCTTGATGTCGGTCGGGAGGTCCAGCTCCAGGATTCGTTGGAGGCTTTTCGGGGCTGAGAGCACGTAATCGGGCGACTTGGAGGCCGAGGCTGGGGTGCCGGTGTTCCATACCACGGTGGGCTCTTGGAGGTACATGGTCCGGACCCGGGTTGCGAAGCAAATTGCCAGATAAGTGCACTCGAGAAACGGTGGTATTCGTTGGAAGAGGGACAGATCAACCGTTTCCGTACGGCAGAGCCAGGACCCCGGCAGAAGCCAATTCTGGTGCGTCAGCGCTCGCAGGGGGTCCCTGGCCACTTCATCCATGGATTCCACATGGAGGATTTCCCCCGAGGGTTCCCCCCGATACCCGTTGGTGACGACAACGTCCTCCCCCGGATGGTCCTCGAGCGACTTTACGCGGAGCGCGAGGGCGCCGGGAAGAAAGAAGTCGTCGTCGTCCAGCTCGGCGAACCAGGGCGTGTCAACCGCCCCTCGCCCGGCCTCCAAGCTGGCCGGAAGGCTCGCTGTTTCCAACCGTACGACCCGAACCCGGGGGTTTGATGCCAGGCGCATCTCCACTTCCGGGTCCGGTTCTTGCCCGTTCAGGACGATAATGGGCACCCCGTTCACGGACTCCTGGTCCAACACGTTCTCGATGGACCGCCATAGAAGGTCCGCCCGGGCCCGCAGTCCCATGGTGGGGATGATTACCGAAACGGATCGCTGTTCGGCCATGGTTTCCAATTTGCCACGGACCGAAGCAAAATACGAGGAAGGTTCGACCATCATGGAGGAAAGGAGCAGGGTTTAACGTATGCTCGTGGATGCACGTTCCCTTACCGACGGCACCCGGTTGGAGGCCGACGTTTGCGTAGTCGGATCCGGCCCGGCGGGGCTCACCTTGGCCCGGGAACTCCTTGGTCAGGGGAGGGACGTCCTCCTTCTGGAAAGCGGTGGAAAAACGCGGGGCCGCTGGGCTCAGGAGCTGAACTCGGGAGAGGTAGTGGGTGACCTCTACGCGGGGTTGCGGGAAACCCGGCATCGTCAGGTCGGGGGTGTGGCGAACATCTGGAATACCCCGGTTGGGCCAAATATGTGCCCCTGGACCCGTGGGATCTTTCGGACAGGCCTAATGATCCCCTTCCGGGGTGGCCCTTCGAGTTTGAACACCTGGTGCCCTTTTACCGGCGGGCCCAGGAGGTGTGCGGCCTCGGGCCTTTTTCGTACGGTGCCGGGGAGTGGACGAGTCCGGAACGACCGGAGATTCCCCTGGAGGCCGATCTGTCCACCCGGGTATACCAATTCGGGCACGGAAAGCGGTTCACCCGGGATTTCCCTGCCCAACTTCGGGAAAGCCCGGGGGCCCGACTCTTATACAATGCCACCGTCTGCCGTCTCGAAGCGGATGCCAGGGCAGAACGGGTCTTTTGTATCGAAGGCGCCGGCTCTCTGGGGCGAAGCTTCAGGGTAGAGGCCAGAACCTTCGTCTTGGCTGCAGGAGGGATCGAGAATGCCCGGCTCCTTCTTCTCTCCTCACGCGACCGGGACGTGGGCGCGTCAGGGGGCACGGGCTTCGGCAACCAACACGGGTGGGTGGGGCGCTGCTTCATGGAGCACCCCAGGGACCATGCTCTCACCCTCCAACCCTATTCTCGGCGCCTCTTTTCCGATGCGACCTTCTTCGATCCCTTCCAGGCTCCGGACGGAACGGTGGTGGGCGGCAGGATCGGCCTTTCGGAACGGGCCGTCCTTCACGACGGACTTCCCAACGCCTCCGTGACCCTCCTACCGAAGATCCGGGACCGATCCACCCTCATCGACTGGGCAACCCGGTTATGGCTCTGTCCCCACTCCTCAGGACGACGCGGATTTCGGGGGGGGTACGGATGGTCCCGAATGAAGACTCCGGCCCGTTGGTTGGACGGATTCCGCCTGATCGTGAACGCAGAACAGCGCCCGAATCCAGAGAACCGCGTTGTGCTCTCAGACCAGATGGACCGGTTCGGCCTCCGGCGGGCGCGCCTGCAGT
>JBDHGR010000532.1:0-3370 GCA_039589815.1 Gemmatimonadota bacterium
CCCCCGACCATCCCAGGAGGAGAGTGAGGACCGGAACGAGGAACCCACGGTAGGCGAGTTCCTCACCCACCCCGGCCGCCAGGGATAGCACGACGAACACGGTCTTCTCGGCCCCGGTCTTCGGCAGCAGCTGAACGAGCAGCGGGGTCTCCCGAAGCTCTATGGCTTTCCTTATGAGAAGGAAAACCCAGAGGAGAACCAGGGCCGCCAGAGCCAGGCCCAGAGTCCAGACCAGAATCGAGGGCCAGGTCGCGGAGCGGAGCCCCATAGTTTCCAGACCCAGCTCTCCCCGCCCCACCGCGAGCCCAAACCCTCCGATGAAAAGAATCACCGCCGCCGAAGAGAAATACACTGGAATCCGAGGGAGGGGCTCCTCATCGGACACCAGCGGAAGCTGGGCCAACGCCAAGGCCGGAAGAAGCTCCACGAGGAAAGCCAGGTAGAGGGCGCCCCAAAACCTCAGCGGGGTCCCAAACCAGAACAGAGCCGTGAGAACCGGGAAAATGAACAGGGAACCCTTCACCATGCGGACCACCACCGGAGGGACCCGACTCAAGACATGGCCCCCTCCCTCGAAAGGCGCCGGCCGATGGTGACCACCGTCTCGAGAGTCTCCCGCACGTCCTGCCAGGTGGATCGGTAATTCAGAATGGATAACCGGAGCGAGAACTCACCCCGAAGGCGGGTGGACGACATCATGGCCAGGCCGGAGTCAACGATCTCTTCCTGGATCTCGAGGTTCAGCTCCTCCATCTCCTCGGGCGAGAGGTCGGCCCCCGACGGCCGGAACCGGAAGCAAACGATCCCCAGGGACGACGGCCCCGACATTTCGAGCTCAGCCTCCCCTGAGATGAACCGTTCGGCCGCTCTGGCCAGGTCGATTCCCGTCTGGATGGTTTCGCGGAAGGCCCTCAAACCGAACGTCTGGATGGACATCCACACCTTCAGCGCCCGGAAGCCTCGGGTGAGTTGTATGCCCCGATCGGCAAAGTTGACGTGTTCCTTCCCAAGGGCAGTATCCTGGAGGTACTCCGGCAAGATTCGGAAGGCATCCTCGAGAAGATGGGTGTCCCGTACCATGAGGCACCCGGTTTCGTAGGGTTGAAAAAGCCACTTGTGTGGATCCAAGGTCACGCTGTCCGCCTTCTCGATTCCTTTGAAGGCTCCCCACTCCCCTGGTGCGAGTAGAGCAAAACCGCCGTAGGCACCGTCCACATGGAACCAGAGGCTTTCCTCTCCCGCCAACCGGGCTATTGGATCCAACGGGTCGATGGCTCCGGTGTTGGTGGCTCCGGCGTTGGCGCAAACACAGAGGGGGTGGAGGCCTGAGTCCCGGTCAGCTCTCACGGCCTCCCCAAGAAGCCGAACGTCCATACGGAAGTTTTGGTCGGTCGGAATCCTCCTAATCTGCTCCGAGGGGATTCCGACGATCCGGGCCGCCCTCTCCAGCGAGCTATGACCCTGGTCGCTCACGTAAAGAACGGACCCCTCCGGGTTTCCGGCCCATTCTCGGGCCGCCACCAGCGCACAGAGGTTTGCCGCGGAGCCTCCGGACGTCAGGACACCGCCGCCCCCCGCCGGGAAACCGAGCCAGTCCCTGAACCAGTCCATCACGACCAGCTCAAGCTGACTTGGCCCGGCCGACTCGAGCCAAGTGCCCTGAAAGACGTTAAAGCCGGTGGCGAGGAAGTCTCCCAGTACCGAGGGCCAGGTGGGGGAAGAGGGGATGAAAGCGAAGAAGCGAGGGTGGTCGATTCGTCCGGCTTTGGGGAGCACGGCCTCCACCACCTGCCGAACCACAGAGTCCGGATCACGCCCCTCTTCGGGTGGCGGTCCCCAAAGGAGCGGCTCCAACTCCTGTCGGGTTCCGAACTGCCAGGCAGGGCCGTCACGCAAATTCGTCCAACGGTCGACAAGGAGATCCACCACCTGATGCCCCAGGCGTCGCATCTCCTCCGGGGGCAACTCCAACTTCGACCCGGCGGCCGGGTCTTTCCATTCCTCCAAGGGATTCCTCCATTGGCAATCCGTTGACGTTCCGACCCCGCTATTTTAGTGTCTTCACCCCCGGGGGGGAGAGGCTAGGGAGAAGAACACGAGTTCGGAACTTCCACGGAGAGCGCCATGCCAACGCAGACACACGCACGGAAGCACGCCTTCCGGGTCATCGACGCCATGGACGCACCTCACCGGGGACGAGTGGTTCGGCTCCGCCTCAAAGGGGGGCACCCCCCCACCCTTCGCGACCTCAAGGGCGCCACCCTGAAGGCCCGATCGCCCGACGGCGAGGAGGAGATTCTCAGGGTTGTGGGCTTCTTTCTACCGGGAGGCCGTCCGTCCGACGCCCGCCTGAGCCGGACTGGAAGGGTCGACCTCATGGTGGAGAAGGAGGAGGGGTCGGACCGCCCCGCGGTCTCCGTCCTTTGGGAGGTCAGCGGCCCCCTGTAACCGCCCACGGCAACCAAGCTAAGGGCCCGCCCCGGAATCACGCCGGCGCAGGCCCCTGTCTTCTCTCTGCATCTCTCAGTAGCTGTGCCCCCGTCCTACCTCAGCCCCGGCGGTTCCCTGTCGAACGTCGCTAGGAACCACTTCCGGTACCGCTCCAGCGCCTCGGGATCCTCCCTGAGCCACGCCTGCCGTTCTTCCCTGAACTCGTCCCCGCGGGCCGTAAGGATCAAGGCGTCCAGATAGCCGTTCTCGTTTGCGTAAACGAGTTCCTCCAGGGGATCGAATGCCAGGGCCTGGTAGACCGCCCGCGCCAGAAACCAGGCGTCCGAGACCCGGGCCAGGATCGCACGCTCCAGGGAAAAGCCCGCCAGATTCTCACCTCCAGGCAGAAACTCTTCGATGCGTCCCATGTCCTCCATTAGATGATAATGAGCATAGACATTGAAGACCTCACCCGCTTCGTCGAACCCCCGTTGGACCCCGATCGATGCTGTGTCGCTCGAAAGGTGGAGAGACTCCCAGGGATACGAGGGCGTGTCCCGGGGCACCGTGATGACCCAGAAGGACGGATCGTTGATAATGTTGTTACGCTGAGCCCGGAACCACGCGTCGATGGCCTCCATCCGGTCCGCTTCGGCGAATAACCTCTCGCCCGACCGGATGACGATGGGTCGAGGGGCCGGCATTCCCGGCGGCCCTTGGGAACAGGCCGCGACCGTCAGGGAAAGGAGCGCCATGGAAAGGGCCGGGACGACAGCGCACCGGCGGGGTTTTTCAAGAACGGATGCCTTCAACTCCATTGGGGGTCTCCTGCAACGTTTTCAGTTTTTCTTAGGGTGCCAGGTTAAACCCCGTGGACCCCCTTTCAGGTTCCAACCGAGAATCTTGACACGCGAACACTTTTCGACGGAATTGTCTAGAC